>JANOIV010000175.1:0-30225 GCA_031407875.1 Desulfobulbaceae bacterium
CGGGATTTCCACGCCGTGTTCCCGGAAGACAGCATCGATCTTGAAATTGATCTCACTTCGCACCCGGTATTTATTGTCAATATCCTTCAAATGACAGAGCAGTTCAAAGTTCAGGGCTTTGTCGCCAAAGGACTGAAAAAATACCTCGGATTTGGGTGAACTGCCGTCGCCAATCACCTCAGGATGACTATTGGCTGTATCGAGCAACAAACTTCTGACCAGTTCCGTATCGGAGCCGTAAGCCACCCCCACTGAAACCCGCAACCGCCCCCGAGCATCATGAAACATCATATTGGTGACGGGAGAGGAGATGAGTTCTGAATTCGGGACAATGACATCGGCCCGATCAAAGGTCTGAATGATTGTCGACCGCACGCTGATCTTTTTGACATGACCCTCGGTCGAGCCGACAACAATCCAATCACCCCGTTTGATCGGCCTCTCAAAAAGCAGAATCAGACCGGAAACGAAATTATTGACAATATTTTTCAGGCCAAAACCTATACCCACGGACAGGGCGCCGGCGATCACCGCCAGGTTGGTAAAGCTCACCCCGGCAATAGAGAAGGCCATGAGTACGGTAATGACATAACAGGCATAGCCGATCACGGTAAGCACAGCCTCGCGGGCGCTGGCGGCCATGGCCGGATTGGGAGCCCATTTCAATTCAAGAAGTGTTTTCAGCCAGAAGGTCCCCGACCAGCCGACGATAAAAATCAGGATACCCAGAACAATCCGCGAGGGGACTATGAGCAGGTCGCCAACATGAAATCCCTCTAAGAGAAAGGAGAACAAGATCCCGGCATAGAGCGCCGAGGGATCCCAAATCCGCAAGAGGAGGAGGGCAACAAACAGGAGGAGGATACTTTTGGTGACATCCTGCAGCCAGCCAATGCTTTTCTCCAATGCCTCTTCGTCACGTTGCCGGGATATGCCGATTTTCCGCGACAACCAGCCCTTCTTTTGAATCAGATAGGCATATAGCCATTGCAGCACATCAAAAATCAGCACAGTTGCAGCAGAGAGCAGAAACGACAGAGCCAGACCGGTCATCACATAGAGCGAAAGCGCCCGAAAACCACTGGTTTCCAGATAGATGATGCCTCCCCCCAGGACCAGCAGCACGGGCCGGAAAAAACGCCATCTCACTCTCAACCGGGTGCACTTTACCGCAGTCTGCACACTTCCAAAGACCAGCAGGCAACAGCACAGAACTGTTATCGCCCGCCCGATATAGACGAGAAATTCGGGCAAGAATGCCGCCTCCGAGCATTTGACGATAAAGAGCAGAATACCGATACTGATGGCAGTAACACGCAACTGCCATCTCCGTCGCAGGAGCAGATGCTTATGTTCTTCGCCGTTCTCATCGATGCCTGAAAGACAGAGAACCTCCACCAGAAGAGGAAGAAAACCAGCGACCAACAATGCCAGGAAGAACCAGAAGAAAGTGGAAGGAGAATCGGCCTGGCGTAGCAGCAGCCATGCGGCTACCGTGCCGCCAATGAGAAAGCCCTGGAAAATTCTCTTAGCAAGGGACTGGTGAAAGACCCGGACAATCAGAATTCCCAGAGTGGAAATGTCGCCAGGCTTGACGAATTTCTGCATCCTGGCCGGCATCCGGATGCAGAGCCATATCGCCCAGAGGAGGATCAACAGGCCCAGGGCAATCTGATGCACAGACATTTTCGGCAGAAAAGACGTCTCGCTCAACCCTTCCCACAGATTTGTGCCCACATCAACATGAAGAGACCAGAAAGGAGCCCCCTGGATGAATAATCTCTGGCGATACCCGGCCTTTTGGAGCAACTCCAGTTCCTTCAAGGCATCGGTTGCAGCAAGGGTGAGCAGCCGATATTCCGCTAGTTCGGCATCTTTGGCCTTGCGCTTTGCCTGGATTTCGTTTCGCTCCCGGACAATTTTCTCTGCTTCACCCTCAACTTTTTCTCCTAAAAGCTTCAGGGACTCATCAATTTCCTTGATCTGGAATTGAATGGCTAGCTGACCATTTTTACCCTGCAGGAGGTGATTGGCAATGTCCTTTTTCATCGACTCCAGCTCATCGGAGTCATGTTTTTTGTCGGTCAGAGAAGCCACCAGCTTTTTTATGATCTGTCGCCCCTTCAGCGGGTCATAGTTCTCATCGCTGGCCTGAATCTGCTGGGAGGTTGCAGCAAAAGACGATACGCACCACAACAGGAAGATAAGTAGAAAACAGCAGGCGGTCTTTTGTCTTTTCATAAGGTTTGTCATGTTTGTTGAATAATCACGGATAGAATTGAGGTCAGGAGAGCCGACGCTCAACCAGAGTAAATACTTACAAAAATTTGAGTATGTTGCAAAGGAGAAATATGCCGGAAAGGATTCTGCCGCAAGACACTGTTGTTAAGCGACAGCACGACAGTTTCCAATAAAGGGCAATGGACGAGCAGGTGTTCAGTTAACGATGAACACCGACTGCAGACATATAAGGGTTTTTTGATCACGCTCCCTGTCCGCCAAGGGCACGGCGCACAGCCAGGGCTATCTCGATAGGCCTCACAGATTTGAAGATATACTGCTGAACACCGATGGCCGTAGCCTCTCAACTATTCGCTAAAGCCGGTGCAGAGGATGACCGGCAAATCCGGGTGTGTTTTCCGAATCGCCTGGATCAACTGGGCCTCCTTCATGCCGGACATGGCCATGTCGGTTATCAGCAGATTAAAAGCTTCGCGCATCCTCGGGTTGGCCACCATCCACGGATCCTTGATGGCATTGTGGGCCAGCTCGGGAATATCAGATGGCCCCCTCTTTCCCCAAAACTGCTGCGAATGGGCCGTAGAGATGTACGCCTCGATGGCGTTGACAAGGGGCATCCATGCCGGTACAGGCGGTAAGATAACTGCCCATTGTCAGGGTTGCCACCGGATCGATCAGGGCCACACCCAGGACCGTGGTTTTGCTGATGATGGCGATCTTGACATGCCTCTGACGATTGGAGATAGTGACGAACTGCGAGACATCGGCGGAGGTTCCGGCCGTAGTCGGGATGGCAGATAAGCGTCCCGCTTCTGCAACCGACGGGAAAGGATTCTGTCCTCTCAGTCCATCTTGTTGCATTATCAGATTTGGCTGGACAAATGTCAACCTCTGGCCTGTTGAGCGGACAAAATGGCGGGGAAAGAGAGGCCGATTTCGGACAGATTGCCAAAAAAAGGGGCCTGCTACGATCTACTGTAGCAGGCCCGATATGTAAAAGCCGCAAGGGCCAGAAGATATGCCGTGAGGCAGAAAGTCAATCGACACACCGTGAAGGGTGAGACAATCATCTCACAAAAAGGGTGTCAAAAAAGCAGGATTGCCTGTATAACACAGCTATTCGGCTCATGCAATAGATATTTCCTGATTTTTTCATGCCTACCACTTTCTCTTTCTGCCGGATGTATGAAAGTTTCGCGAAAGAGCAATCACGCAATGACCTGGTTGCTTCCGGCAGATGCATTGTTTCGCCAATAACGCGGTAGGGAAGAGGAAGAATCCCCATTTGACCAGGAGGGCGTAATGAAGCTCGTGTATAAAGAGGTGCCCGTTGGATTTCTCACCGCACTTCCGGAAGGCATTAAATATGTTCAGAAGAAAGGTAAAGATTTTCTCGTGATCGAACAACTCTACTGCCGGGAGGGCCACAGCCTGATGGCGGACCGTGTACGTCTGCACGGTGAGCCTTCCGTCTGCCTCGATGCCAGGATCGGCAACCATCAGGGCCGGATATTTGTCGATGCCTTCTGGGGCAGCCATGATAAGCTCTACAGCTTTATCCCGACCGAGGTCGATCTTCACAGCTTCACCGAGGCCCATTGTCCGCACTGCGGCGTAAGCCTGATGGCAGAGCGAGCATGCACCTATGCAGGGTGCGGCTGTTCGCAGGCCATCGTCCTGAATCTGCCCGGTGCTGTCAACAAGATCCTGGTCTGTGCCAGACTTGGCTGTCCCGAGCATGAACTGGTCGTTCAGCAGATGCCGGAGGAAATCAGCCGCAAGATTCGGAGCATCAACTATTTCGGTGAATTTCACGATGATATGTTTAGAGGTATCTGAGTATGGCACCTGAAGAGAAAAACTATGTCGAGATTAATCCGCGGCGCTGCAAAGGATGCGCAGCCTGTGTGGTGGCCTGCCCTCATGACTGCATTGAGGTTGGCTCGGAAATTAACCAGATGGGCTATCAGTACGCCCGTTTTGCCGTGAGCAAGTGTATCGCCTGTGGTATGTGCTTCTATACCTGTCCCGAGTTCGGGGCCATTACGGTCTATAAGAAATCAAGGAAGGGGGCCTGATATGGGTCAACATCTTATGAAGGGCAACGAAGCGGTGATCTACGGAGCACTGCTGGGCGGAGCGACGCATTATTTCGGCTATCCGATCACCCCGGCCAGTGAAATCGCCCATGCCGCCGCCGATCTTTTTCCCCGTTGCGGTAGGCACTTCCTCCAGGCCGAATGTGAAGTCTCATCAATCAGCATGCTCTATGGCGCAGCCGCGGCCGGGGCGCGAGTCATCACCGGATCTTCCGGACCGGGCCTCTCCCTGATGGCCGAGGGGCTTTCCTATCTTTCGGGTTCTGAACTGCCCTGCGTGGTGGTGGATGTACAACGGGCCGGGCCGGGACTGGGCTATATCTGGCCCGAGCAGGCCGATTATAACTTTATCGTCCACGGGGCCGGCCATGGCAGCCACAGCGGCGTGGTCCTGGCCCCGAATTCGGCCCAGGAGATGTGCGACTTCGCCTACAAGGCCTTTGAGCTGGCCGAACGCTATCGTTGCACCGTTTTTATCCTCTCGGACGCCTACATCGGCCAGATAATGGAACCAGTTGCCCTGCCCCGACAGCTACAGGCCAATCCCCACAAGGAATGGGCGCTGTATGGCGAGTCAGAAAGCCGTCACAATCTCATTTCCTCCATTTATCTGAAGATGGAAGAGCTTGAGGGGCACAACCAGCACCTGCAGGAAAAATACCGCTTGATGGAAAACGAGATCGTCGATTTCGAAGAGATCGAAACCGCAGATGCCGAATATCTCTTCGTGGCCTACGGCATCACTTCCCGTATTTGTCTTACAGCCCTGCATGAACTGCGCAAAAAAGGCATCAAAGCCGGGATGTTGCGCCCGAAAACCCTCTTCCCCTTTCCCGATGTCCGCCTGCAGGAACTGGCCCGGCAGGTGAAGAAGATGGTGGTGGCGGAGCTCAGTAATGGTCAGATGGTGCGTGATGTCCGTCTTGCCGTCGAAGGTGCGGTACCGGTGGATCTCTATAACTGGATGGGTGGCCGGATCCCGTCAACCGAAGAGATTGTGCAGCGCCTGGAGGCGGCAATTGCCACTGAATAACCCCGTGATATCCCAGCCCAGCAGGCATGGCAGTCCGTCAACCGGCAGGACGTGTTTCGTTTTTCAGGGAGAATGAAGAAATGCACACAATAAAACACCAGAAGGCACGATCCCTCTATTCCACCTTCGAACGCAAGGCCCCGGGCGCTGAGGTCAGCCACTACTGCCCCGGCTGCGGTCATGGCACCGTCCATAACCTGATCGCCGAGGCAATCGATGATCTTGGCATTCAGGACAGGGTGATCTTCTGTTCGCCTGTGGGTTGCAGTGTCTTTGCCTATTATTATTTTGATGTCGGCAATATCCAGTGCGCGCATGGTCGGGCTCCCGCCGTGGCATCCGCTATCCGTCGTACCAACGATGAGGCAATCGTCATCTCCTATCAGGGCGATGGCGACCTGGCCGGGATCGGCATGAGCCAGATCGTGCACGCCGCCAACCGCGGCGAGAACATCACGGTCTTTTTCATCAATAATGCCATCTACGGTATGACCGGCGGCCAGATGGCTCCCACCACCATACTCAACCAGAAAACCGCCACCACTCCCGGCGGCCGCAATGCCGCCAATGAAGGTTTTCCCGTCGGGGTATCGGAGATCATCAACAGTCTGCATGCCCCGGTTTTTGTCGAACGCGTCTCCCTGGCCACGGCCCCTAAAGTCATGAAGGCCCGTATGGCGATCCGCAAGGCCCTGCGTAATCAGGTCGACGGGAAGGGTTTCTCGCTGGTTGAAGTGCTGTCGCCATGTCCGGTAAACTGGAAGATGACGGCGGTCGAGGCACGCCGGTGGCTGGAAGAAAATCTGGAACCGGTCTTTCCGGTCGGCAATCTCCGCGATCTGGCCAAAGGCCCTTTCGACAAGGTGGACAGAAAAAAACCAGGACGCGTCGGTGATAAAAAAATCCTGGAGATCCTCGGTGTCAATGAAGAGGATGTGCACACCGGAACCATTCAGCTCAAAGAGGATCAAAACGTCAAGATCGCCGGTTTTGGCGGCCAGGGCGTGCTGTCTACCGGCATTCTGCTGGCAAACTGCGCTATTGCAGAAGGTTTCAAAACCACCTGGCTGCCATCCTATGGTGCGGAAATGCGCGGCGGCACAGCCAATGCCAGTATCAATATCTCCCATGACACCATCGGCTCACCCATCGTCTCATCCCCCAATATCTTGATGGCCATGAACCTCCCCTCGCTCGACGCCTTTGAAGACACCGTGCGGCCGGGTGGCGGTATTTATGTCAATTCTTCCCTGATTCCCCGCAAGGTCAGACGCCAGGATGTCACCGCCTATCATATCCCGGCAACCGATATGGCCAACAGCATCGGCTCCAGCCAGATTGCCAACGTGATCCTTCTCACCGTCTACGCCCTGGTCTCAGGGGCCATAACCCTGGAGACATTGCAAAAGGTCATTCCGTTATCGATAAAACGAAAAAATCTGGTGGACATCAATATCAAGGCGATCGAGGCCGGTATATCCTGGCATAGGAAGAACTGCTGAATGGTGCTGGCCGGGGATTTTAAAAGAGAAAACCGGGTTTGAGGAAACTCTTCAGGTCCGGTTTTTGAACGTGCAATGTTGGTTTCAAACCTCGCGACGCGCTACAGAAAACTGTAAAATGGTTTTAAAAGCAATTTCCTCTGAGTGACTTGCCCCTTTTAGCCCCTAATCTCAAGCCTTATCGATTATCGGTATAATACTCCTACGAACCCGCTGTTTTTACTACCGGCAACTCCTGCCAATTGGTAGTGTAGGCGGGTGATTTCCTGGTCTGTTGCATTGACCATGGCCTGTCGGTTGCTGTTGTCATGCCGTACTGAATGGTGTGACGTCCCCATTTGCCGTTGATCTTGTCCAGCGCCGCCATGAGCGGTTTGTCCTCTTGCGTTGTTATTGGCAATGAAAAGAGTTTCTGTTGCTTGTATCCCTGGCTTACGATACCGGTGAGCATGACACCCGCCTTTCGGTATCGATACCCGGTTCGATACAGCGATTTTAAACACCGCAAAGCCGCGGCTATGAGCTCAGGCGTAGAAGAGGTCGGCCGTGGTAGAGTGATCGTCTGATTGTTGGAATAGCTGGACTGTTCATCAAACGGACCGGTTGTGATAAACAGATTCAGAGTGTCGGCCTCTGCACCTTGTTTCCGGAGTTTCTCCACCGCTATCGAAACATAGCTGATGATTGCCTCTCGGAGGTTATCAAGATCGGTAATCGGCTGCCCAAAGGTTCTCGATGTAACAATCGACTTCGGACACGGCGGGGCCTTCTCAAGCGAGATACAAGGAATCCCGTTCAGTTCCATCACGGTCCGGGTTCCAACGACGGTTAAATGCCTCCGTATCCATGTTGCATCCGCCCGTTTGAGATCGAAGGCGGTATAGATACCACGGCTATTCAACTTTTCAGCAAATCTTCGACCTATTCCCCAGACATCGTTAACTTCAGTCTTCTCTAAGATCTGGTCCGTTTGATTGTTATCGACAAGATCGAAGATACCTTGATACCGCGGATCTTTCTTCGCCATTCGATTGGCAATCTTTGCCAGTGTTTTGGTGGTGGCAATGCCGATGGAAACGGGAATACCGACATATTTTCGTACTCTTTCTCTAAGTTCCGCCGCATATTCGCGCCGATTCCAGACTTTATTTGCCGGGAGCGACAAAAAGGCCTCATCAATCGAATACACTTCGACGTTGGCTTCCATTTGTCGCAGGATATCCATAACTCGGTGCGAGAGATCTCCGTACAATGCGTAGTTGGATGAGAAGACCTGGACATTATGTTTGGCAATCAAATGTCGAACCTTGAACAAAGGTGCGCCCATGGGAACCCCGAGCGCCTTTGCTTCGTTTGATCGAGCAACAATACAGCCGTCATTGTTGGAGAGTACGACAATGGGCACGCCATTTAACTCTGGTCGAAACAGCCGCTCACATGAAGCATAAAAATTATTGCAATCAATGAGAGCAAAGACCTTTTTCATCGAGGGAGCCTTTAAAATTGATGAATAACGCTGGTGACCACGCCCCAGACATTAAAATCGGTATCTTCGGTGATCTCGACCGACGGGTAGGTTGAGTTTTCAGCAACCAGACGACAAGAAGTATGGTTTCGCTCGAGCCTTTTCACGGTCAGTTCACCGTTGACGATAGCGATTATAATCTTGCCGCTCGTCGCTTCGATGGATCGGTCAACAACCAGGATGTCGCCATGATTTATGCCGGCATCGGTCATTGAATCGCCCACAACCCGGACAAAAAATGTGGCGGTTGGATGCGGGATTAACAACTCATTCAAATCGAGCTTTCGGTCTATGTGATCTTCGGCGGGTGAAGGGAAACCGGCAGAAACACCGCAGGTGAAAAGCGGTCGAATGACCTTGGCCTTTTGTTCGACCTCAAAAATAGTGCCTAGGGAGGAGTCTGTTTTCATGCTGGTAAGGATATCATAAAATCCCGAAAATATAACCCGCATTATGGTCTTGCCCGATAACAATAGGACCCGACATGAGCCCGACATGGCTTCGACATGAGGCTATCCGGAACCCCATTTCTCCTGATATCCGCTATTATTTCTCCGTATCCGAAGTTAAAAAGAAAGGAAAGAACGCATCTCTCATTTTCTTTAACCATCATGGAGGAATACAAATGAGATCACTGAAAATGGCTCTCATCGCCTTAATGCTTACAGGCCTTTTTGCAACACAGGCCAATGCTCGGAATCACGCTGTCAATGGACTGCTTATCGGAACGGCTGTCGGCGGTGTGATGGGATACATGGTCGGTAATGAGATGGACAGGGACAGTTACGGTAGAGATCATTACAGGCATGGCTCCCGTTCCGAGGAGAACTGCCGGGAAACCGTAGTCGTCAGGGAACGGCATGGACGTTACCGAGAGGCAGTCAGGACAGTCTGCAGGGACAGGGATGATTGGAGAGATGATGGGCGTCGTCCCCATAACCGTGGTCCTTATCGCCATGACAGATACGGATACAATGACCGTTGGTAATTGTACAAAATAATTTACAGGCCCAAACAATGCTTATTGTATACATAGTAAGAGATTTCAGTCAGGGTAACGATGATCTCAAACACACCTCCAAAGTATTTTGGAAAGGAGTGGAAAAAATGAAAAAGAAAATTGCGGTCTTAGCGCTTATGCTCTGCGTAGTAAGTACATCTAGCGCATTTGCTCGAGGATACGGTCACGGATACTATGGTGGCGGCTATAACAATGGGTACCACGGTAGATCAGATTACTATGGACATCATCGCGGCAGTCATCATAACGATGGCCTCGGAATTGCTGTTGGTGTAATGGGAGGCCTTCTTCTCGGCTCCGCCTTGATGTATTCGGCAACTCCCCCACCTCAGACAGTTGTGTATGGGGCTCCATATACCTCGTATCAGCCGGGAGTAGTTGTCCAGCAACCGAGAGTCTGTGTAGAAGATCGTCGCATCAGCGGAGAGTGGCAGATCAGCCAATTTGACGGCCGTCAGGTCTGGGTGTCGTTTCCGTATCCGGTAACCCAGAGAGTCCAGGTCCCATGCTACTAGGCTGAGAAAAGATCGAATATCAACTATCGCTGAAGTTTCGGAGTAGAACTAGGTGCTATTCACACCAGGAGTTTTCGTAGTGCCGATCAAATCGACCGGCGGCATTACAACCTACTCACTGCCCGTACCTTTCAATTGCCACTGCCGATAGAGTACTGCAGCAAATCCTCCAAGGTCGCGTACTCCAGCGAAGCCTCATGGGTCGCCATGAGATCGACGGGAGGTGCCATACCATTTTCCAGGGCCTCTTTCCAGCGGGGTGCACAAAGACACCATCTGTCTCCAGGTTTGAGACCGGGAAAGCCAAACAGGGGCATTGGTGTGGAGAGATCATTTCCAGAACTCTCTGAAAACTCAAGAAATTCCTTGGAAACGACGACACAGACACCGTGAACGCCGACATCACCTTCAATAACCTCGCAGTTGCCTTCACGCGTAAAACCTGTCAGGGGATCAAGACTGCAGGTTTCCAGGGGAGTTCCCAGTACATTTTTATGTTTAGTCATGTTTGGGGTAATGGATGATAGTTGATTAATATTTGTTGTCTAAGGACGCTCTAAAAATACCTGCCGAAAGTCATTTTGCATGGTTTACATGTTAGAATTTTTCAATCGTATCCGGTTTCGACAGTGCGGGCAAGTTCTTTCTCCGGGGGCGCACAGGGCAATTTACCCCCCGGCATTAAATACCCGTATCACTGCTGATTTGATGAATTCCGGAGTGAGAATTAATTCCTCCTCGTGGCGATGCTTCAGATAGACCAGGATATTGGCTTTGGTGATATCCACCTCATACAACTCACCGCCTCCCCGAGAAGGGTCCTTCCAGCGTTCCGCGAACCACTCCGCCCTCTGTCGGTCGGGTGTCCAACTCAAACTTCTTTTAAATCCCGATACCGAACCCGCATAGACTGTGGCTGATGTAAAGGTGACAGGATCACCGAGGCTATATAGCCTTGTGGTGTCGCAGGCTTCAAACAAGTTATGCCATACGGCAGCATCACCACCTGAAGAAAAAGGGCCATTGAGCTTACCGTATAATGCCAGTACCGCTTCCTCCAGCTTGCCAGCATCTCGAAACGACCCCAAGTTATTCAGGAAGAATTTGAGTTGGTCTCTGGTATGCAATTTTTTCATCGCTTCGAGAGGATCGGTCTCCTGATCGATAGCTGTTTTGATCTCCTCGAGCTTGGTTTGTATCTGTTGTTCATGCCTGGTCTGCATTTTGGCATTGTCAAATGAACCGGTAAAAACATCCGGAGGGTGAAGAAAGGTAATATCTTCAATATTCCACTTCATCTCTTTTCCTCTCTCTTGCATTAAGGCGGGAGTTCCATCTCTTCGTAAACCTATCTTATTTTACAGGAATCAATCAAACAATAAACTATGTGCTCTTGAAAAGCGATAGGAAGGCGGATTGCCCAGACTGTGCTGAAAATGAACAGATACGCTATCTGCTCCATCGCTGCAGCTCTGCCTCCGCGGCTTTTCGGAGGGTTTTCAGCGTTTCCGGTGCATCGAACAGCCTTTTGCACAACTCGCATTTGCGGTAGGTGACAATTTCACGTGCCTTGAATCCGGCAAAGGAGGCGATAGTGGAGATGCCCATGGATCGAATGCAGTTGTAGAGTCGGTGGGTTTCGCTCCTGGTAAAGAGTTGCTCGATTGAATGGTCCTTGAGGTTACCGAGGAGGAAAAAATTGGTGGTGTTGAAGTGGCTGCCCGCATCGCAACAGGCATACATGTTCAGATCCGGAGCAAGATAGGGGTTCATGGCACAGCGATTTTCCTGATAATCGGTGAAGAGCGCTTTTCGGCCAAAGGAATCGGCCCGACCGGCATAGATGACCGGTTCCGGGAAAAATTTAAGTTCATTGTCCCGGAGAAATTGCTCATACGCATCATCTTCTTCTGAAAAATCAGTGACAAAGGAGATGAAGTAGGCAATTCCTGTTTGCATGCAGCCGCGGGCGGCGTTCAGCACATTTTGACGAGGGACATGTTGTTGATGCCATCTGCTGTAGCTCATGCGCAATTGGCAAAGTCCGCACTGTTTGAGCATCTCAAGCAGTTGTTTGGTCTTTTCCGGGGTCTTTGCCCAATAGCTGTTGGTAACGATCCTGGTATACATATTGAGTTCCCGGCAGAGGGCCACCAATTCCAGGAGATCGTCAAAATAGATAAACGGCTCCCCCGCGGTAAAGCTTATACCGGTAACGCCGGCCACGGCCATGTCCCGGATGATTTCCTTGGCCCTGACAAGCTCCATTTTTTTATTATCGCCAATATCGCCTGCCGCCACACAGTGGGCACATCTGATATTACAGTGGGTTGAGTATCCAAAGGCTATTTTTCTCATGAATTTGATGTATGCATGTTTTTTCGTTTAACACCCCTGGTCGCCTCCGCGGCCAAGGGATCATCCGGCCAAAAATGTTTTGGGTAGCGGCCTTTGAGCTCTTTTTTAACTTCCGGGTAGCTGCGTTGCCAAAATCCGGCCAGATCGGAGGTGACCTGAATGGGACGTCGTGCCGGTGAGAGCAGGTGCAGAAGCAGAACCACCTTGCCGCCGCAAATGGTGGGAGTTTCGGCCTGCCCGAACATCTCCTGGATGCGGACCGCCAACAGCGGCGGTTCATCCAGGCGGTATTCGATGCGGATTTTTGCACCGCTGGGTACGGCTATGCTGCTCGGGGCATCTTGCGCAAGTTTCTGTTGCCTCTCCCAGCCCAGCATGGCCTTGAATATCTCCTGCAGATCAATGTGTTTGAGCTGTTCGGCCTTGTTGAGGCCTGTGAGATACGGCTCCAGCCAGCTGAGATCACCCTGCAATTGGCTATCACTCAGATCCGGCCAAGCCATTTCCGGCTGCCGGCCCCGCAGGCAATGCACTCGGGCCTGGAATTGACGTGATTCCCGGTCCCAGGGCAAACATTCAATACCCATTCGCCGGATTCCTGTCAGCATCGCGCCGCTGATTTCCTCGGGATCCACAGCGGATAACGGATTTTCTTCGATAACAATTTCCCCCAAACTGAGGCGACGTATCGCCACCACCTTGGCTGCGAGGTCATCCCAGTACACCTGTTTGCTTGCCGATAACAAACCATGGTGATGTCGTTTCAGGTCGGAGAGAGCCAAGGATTCGGCTAGGAAAATCCGTGCCTCCTTCTGGCCCGCGTCCAGTTGGGGCACCACTAGATATTCACTGGCAGCGAGCGGATCGGCCGGTGGCAGAAGAGCCCCACGTCCCGTGGCCAAAAGGTATCGTCCCCGCTCATTTGGACGGCGGCGGGCAATACGATCAGGGTAGGCATAGACCAGAAGATCACCGATTGCATCCACGTTGCGCCGACTGTTTTTGCCGGCGATAAGTTTTAGCCACCCGCGAGCTGCACGGTCGATACGGCGGCATATTACCGGATCGCCGCCCTCCCGATCGACCGCATCGTCGCCCTTTTTGCGCCATATTTCGAGTAACCGTTGTCGTATCCCCAGGTCGGCTGAAGGGGTGCTGTCATCACGTTTGACACTGTCGCGCTCCGATAAAATGGCGGCGATGTCGCAGGCCAGCGGGGCATGCCCCATTCTTTGGGCCATAAGAAGCATGTGACCGAGACGGGGATGGATCGGCAGGGCGGCAAGTTGTTTGCCGGTATCCGTGATACGTCCCGACTCATTGATTGCGTTTAAAGAACGGAGGAGTTCCCGCGCCTGTTGATAAGGGCCGGAGCGGGGTGGGTCGAGCCAGCGCAGCTCCTGAGGCTCGCTGATTCCCCACAGGGCGAGCTCTAAGGCCAGACTGGCCAAGTCAACGGCGACGATTTCCGGGGGATGAAACGGCGTCAGGCCATGGTGCTCTCCCTTGGTCCAAAGACGTAAACAATAACCCGGACCGAGACGTCCAGCCCTGCCGGCACGTTGGCGGGCCGCTGCCTTGGAAACACGGACGGTGGTCAATTTGCCAAGGCCGTTGCTCGGATCGAAACGAGGCCGTCGCGACCAGCCGCTGTCTACGACGCAGCCGATTCCCTCTATGGTGAGACTGGTTTCGGCAATCGAGGTTGCGAGAATCACCCGCCGACGACCAGCCGGATCGGGCAGTAGAGCGCGGTCCTGGTCCTCTTGGGAGAGGTCGCCGAAAAGGGGCGAGAGCAGAATATCGTGGAAGGCGGGTTCAGCGGTGAGCTGCCGGTACACATCTCTGATTTCGCCGGTACCGGGCAGAAAAACCAGCACATCACCTTGTTGTTCATCTATAACCCGGCGTACACCCATTGTGGTTATATCGCTGATTCGGCCTGTGGCTTCCCGCTCGATGTATTCAATCCTGACCTCATGGCTGTGTCCCTCACCGATAATGATGGGAACGTTGCCGAGTAACCCGGCAATGGGGGCAGTATCCAGAGTGGCCGACATGATCAGTAAGCGCAAATCTTCTTTGAGCTGACACAGGTCGAGACAGAGAGCCAGGGCCAGGTCGGCATGGATGGATCGTTCATGGAATTCGTCAAAAATGATCAACCCCACACCGTTTAAGTCCGCATCATTTTGGAGCCGCCGGGTCAATATCCCTTCGGTCAGCACCTCAATGCGGGTGGCCCCGGAGATTTGTCGGTCAAAACGAATCTGGTAGCCCACGGTTTGGCCGACCTTCTCTCCGAGTAATGAGGCCATCCGGGCGGCCGCCGCCCTGGTCGCCAGCCGCCGTGGTTCCAGGATGAGGATCTTCTTGTTCGCCAGCCACGGTTCAGCAAGGAGCGTCAAGGGTACGATGGTGGTCTTGCCAGAACCCGGCGGTGCTGCTAACACCGCTGAACTTTTGGCGAGCGCATTTTTCAGCTCGGGTATGATGTGGTGGATGGGTAATTGCGGCAGCTGCATGGTGGTCGAAAGGTGAGGAATGTGGCTATAACTATCTTCTTTCACTATGTTTAGTGGCTCAACACCTGTATTTCGACAGCCTTTAGGGCATCAGCGGCCGAACTCGTTATACCGCCTGTATAGCCGGAACCTTCGCCTATCGGGTATATATTTTTTATACTTACTGATTCAAATTTTTCGTTGCGGATAATTCGTACAGGAGATGAAGTTCTTGTTTCCGCACCTAATAATACCGCGTGATTTGAAACAAATAATGGTACTTCTTCTTTCCATTGAGCAAATGCGGCCAACAGTTCATTGACCACAAACCCTGGCATAATTTCTTTCATATCAGCGGGAACGGCCCCCATTTTATACGAATTTTCGTTTAAACCAGCAGAGCTCCTCTCACCTAATAAATCCATCAAATTCTGGGCGGGCACCGCCCATCTTCCTCCTCCTGCGTTAAAGGCCTTTCGCTCAATATTCTTTTGGAACTCTATGCCGGCCAATGGACTGATTGATTTGTAATCATCCGTATGGCAGGTTACAACCAGCGCGGCATTGGAAAATGCCGATGACCTGTGGGAGTAGCTCATCCCGTTTACAACCATCATGCCTTGCTCGGATGAGGCATTAATTACCTCACCTCCAGGGCACATACAGAATGTATAGACCCCCCTGCGAATTTTTCGATTGGTATAATTTAAAGAATAGGCGGCGGCTCCTAAGCCATGAAAGTTCTTATATTTATTGCCATATCGCAGGAGGTTGATAATTTCAACGGGATGCTCTATTCTCACCCCAACGGAAATCGGCTTCTGCTCCAGAGCAATACCTTTTTTCTGCATCATCTCAAAGGTATCACGCGCAGAATGTCCCAAGGCAATATAGATACTTGAAGAAAGATATTCCTTTTCACCATTTATGATTATACCCAAGGCCTTACCCTCTGATATCAGGATGTCCGTCATTTTTGCGCCAAAATGTATCTCCCCGCCTCTTTCGAGGATATAGCGCCTTATATTGCGAACTATTGAGCACAACACGTCAGTCCCCAAATGGGGTTTGCTGATGTAGCCTATTTCTGCAGGTGCACCAAATTTTATAAACGTATTTAATACCCGATTTATAGAGCTCGAATTATTATTTCTCCTGGAAAACAGCTTGCCGTCCGAGAATGAACCGGCACCTCCTTCGCCAAATTGGATATTTGATTCAGGGTCTATCTCCTTTTCTTGTATAAATCTTTGCACATCAACGGAGCGTTCTTCTATCTTTTTACCTCTTTCAAATATGAGCGGTTTAATCCCATAATCAATAAGCTCAAGAGCTGCAAACATGCCGGCAGGACCGAAACCTACTATTATAGGCCTCTCCTTAATGTTGGCTGTTTTCCTCTCTGCTGGTATGTGTTCTGTGTATACAGGGAAATTTTGTTTGTTTTCAAAACTGTCAGGTGTACTGACAACTATTGAAATTTTGTAGTAGAACTGTTCTTTACTGCTCGCATCAAGTGCTTTACTCAGGATTTTTGCGATGACTATATTTCCTTCGTCAATTCTCAGTTTTTGTGAAACGGCTTTTACGTATTCATCCATCCCGTCTTTTTCAATGGGAATGTGCAAATGTATAATTATAAGTTCCAAAGAACGCTCCTCTCTCTTCATAAAATGCCACATTATTCTCTTCATCTTGCCCTGATATTTCGGGGACAAACGGCTCAACTTCCCCGTGGTTTTACCCGTACTGAGAGCAACCGCCACTGTGTCTGTTGCTGAAATTCTGCTATGAAGAGATTGTGACCAGACAATCAGGAGTATTCGAGTTTACCAGCCAAACCGGCAAATTACCCCATAAAACACTTGAGCAATATCAGCGGAAGGGACTATGACCGATGAAAAAAGCAAGGATCCGCTGCAAGGTATCACCCTTGAGCGAATACTTACCGAACTCCATGCCCAGTACGGCTGGGAATCCTTGGCGGAGAAAGTCCATATCCGCTGTTTCCAGGAAAACCCCTCCCTCATGTCGAGCCTCAAATTCTTGAGACGAACCCCCTGGGCCAGGACCAAAGTTGAGCGTTTATATGTCAAGCTGATCAGCAGGCAAGGCGGCGCGAAACCTCATCGAAAAAAAGAGGGGTAAAACCTGGAGCAGGATAGTCGGAGAGGATTGCACAACTCAACAACCACCAGCAAAAAGCAGATGGCTTTGACTGATGTACTGAAAGCACGGATACGGGTCTGCAGCCCCGTCGATCATTTTGAGGATGATAAACCTATTTTGCTGCCTTGAAAGGTCTGTCGTGCACAGCCTCTTGAAAAGCAGCAAGGACCTCTTCACATTCAGCCGCAACTTTACGTTTTCTGCCAAGCGAGAGCGCGAGTGATTTGATGTTGCTGTTTTGTCTGGACAGTTTGATCACCGTGGCAGTCACTTCCATAAATTCGGAAAAAGCCGCTTTCGCCCGCAACAAGGCCTCCCTGCTCTCTTTACCAACGATTCCGGCAAGTTCATCGAGAGATTTTGCAGCCTCTTTCTCCTCCACTTTCATCTGCATTTCTATTTGGGCCATATTCTCATCGCTTATCTCGGCTATGTGGGAACTGTGCAGATTGAAAATTTGTAGACCCGCAGTAGTTGCGCGCCATGAAGGTCTAGCTACTCGGCCTTCATTCGGAGTCCCTGAATTTGATCGTATAATATCTTCAAGAGCCAGCTTAAATCGCCGCATCGTCTCGGCACCTTTTTCACGAGAGAGGGCTGCAGCCTTGAGATTCGTGTTCTGTACCGCAAGCTCCAAAATGACTTGATCAAGCTTGCGGAATTCCGTCCAACAGGTGTTAAACTCAATGACAAGTTTTTCCTCATCTTGCAGGGAGGTTGCATCAATGAGTGAGCGAAGTAACTGCAAGTTTTGTTCTACTGCCGCCGAGGCGGCGAGCGACTGGTCCGCAAATTCCTGGGATTCCACATCCGTTAGTGCCATGACTGCAGATTTTTCCATTTCTACAGATTTAAGGAGATTATTGCGCATTTGGGACAATATTTCACTTTTCTTCACGACATTTAAGTAGGTGTCATTCATGGGCTCGAAAGGGCCATAATATTTAGTTATCATGAAAAAAAATAATATCCCCATGGAGAATCCGATACCCCATAAGACAGCAATTCGGCCGTTGCTCTTTGGAAACTGCATGACCATTTCCTCCATTGATGAAATTCAACTGTGGTTTCTGCTCATAACCAAGATTACGGAACTGAACGGCAAACGGATTACCCTGTACCCCAAACTCCTTTTCCGGCAATCGTGAACAGAATTAATTTTTTTCGGGTTCATCCGTTTTATGCGTACATCATCAGATTAGAACTTACAACTCAATAATCTTGTTAAGGAAGTGATTGCATAACTCATTGAATTCATAAACTATGGATACCTCTAATGTACAATAATCTCCGAATCGTGAGCTGACCCCAAATAGAGGCCGTATCCAAATCCGACACTCCTGCGGATATGCTGGGCAACCGTCAGTTGCCCAGCTAACAGTGATCTATTTCATCGGCTTGAGTTCAACGCGGCGGTTGTTGGCCTTGCCTTCCGCCGTTTCGTTGGTGTCAATGGGTCTACCCTCGCCATACCCTCGGGCCGTTATCCGGGATGCCGGGATACCCTTGCCATGCAGGTATTTCATCACGGTTTGAGCACGACGCTGAGAGAGATCCATGTTATAGGCGGCTGAGGCCGTGCTGTCCGTGTGGCCCTGAATTTCAACAGAAATTTCAGGGGTGTCTCTCAAGATATTCAAGATTTTTTCCAGGGTTGGATAAGAACCAGCCATTAAAACATCCTTGTCGCTTTCAAATTTGATGTCTTTGAATATCCAACTGTCGGCTTTCACGAGCAGAGCGGTCGTTACAAAATCGGCCATCGCAGGTCCAGTGTCGACATCATCGGCGGTAATGGCTTGTCCGCAATCCGTAACATTGCTGATCCTGGAGAGCAGGGTACGGCCGGCATCATCGTCACCGATGAGAACCGTATAAATGCACAGCCGATCACCGTACTGGGCGTTCAATTCCATGGCCGCGTCCATGGGGGCGTTGCCCATGTCCTTGCCGTCACTGATTACGACCATGGCGACTTTGCCCTGGGTTGCCTTTAAATCATCAGCCACAGCCTTGAGCGATTTTTCCATCGGACTGGGACCGCCGGCCGGTACAATTGAAGCCAAGGCATCGGCGACGCCCGCACGTGAATAGTCGCGCAAGCCATAAACCGGGACAGTGCCTTCATAGGAATAGGTCAGCGAGTGTCCGAAACTGTGCAAGGCAACTTTAATCGGCAGATCGGGCATGGTTTTATTGAAACGAGAAACTACGGTGCGGCCGATGTCAAATTTTTCATACCCGTTATGGTTTTGGGACATCGAAGCAGACGCATCCAGGACAAATACCAGGTTGTCGACTTTCTGCGTCCACATTTCCTTGACCAGCGGCTGGACCTGGAATGTTGACGATGGATGAACGGGTTGTTTCGTGGCGCAACCTCCTGCCATAAACAAGACAACCAACGTGAATGATATCCAAACTACTCTCCTTGTGTTCATTAGTTCCCTCTTTTACGAATTGTTGATTATTGAATGCGGTAGCCAGCGGCCTCTGCCGGCAGGATGCCCGCAATGCCGATTAAGTTATGTATCCGGTCCGATTAGGACAATCTTGGATCTTGTTGATGTATTGGGGGCGCTTCATGAACCGTGTTCTCTCAGTTTTTCAGGTAATGGTGTTGTGGAAACTGTCCCTGGAGATCGGCATGTGGCACTTTGTCAGGAACAATTGCAACAGTTTTCAGGAATGGTCGTTCAATATAGGTATAGGTGAAGGCGGCAAAAATATAGGTAGCGATGCCTACTAAAATAAACATGGCCGGTCCGCTCAACCGGATGTTGAAATAATCCTGCACCTCGGTACGGACGAAGGTGATCATCATGGGATGGAGCAGATAGAAACTGAGACCGACAAGTCCAACCGCCCGAAAAGGGTAAAAATTCATTATCCGACTCAACAGGGTATTATTGGCAAGGACTGTCAGCAGTATAAATAAACCTGCGCCAAAACCAAACATGCCGGGATCATAGAGGGCGTTGAACTCCGTGAATTCCGGGATCAACCTGGCGGACAGTACCACGAGAACGAGCAGCAGAATAAGCCCCGAGATCGAGCAGAACTGCCGCACATGCGATCTGTCCAGTCGCTGAAAGAAGGGATTACCGCCCAGCCAGTGATAGAGATAGGAAAACATCATGCCGGCCAGAAAAATGCCCACCATCGGTTGCAGTTTTTGTCCTTGGCCATAGAGAGAGATGATGTTTTTTGTAAGAAATTTATTGGCCAGAATAAGGAGAACCAACAGAAAAAGGCCGGCAAAAACTTTATTGCCCCGAAAAACCAGATAGATGACAGCGACCAGCAATGGCAGAATGAAATAGAAATACATCTCCTGCGGCAAGGTCCAGTAATGGCCATTGGCCTGGAGGAAGAGGAGGTGGCGGATAACTTCGTCGGTCCTGCCGTGTGACAGCATGGTTACGCCGACAAAAGCATAATACATCGGCATGAGCCTCTTGAACCTGCGCAACAGGTAACTGCTCATGTAGTCATAGGAAAGGGCTCGGGATGGCTTCTGAACAAAAGGGGTCGCCAGAAGAAACCCGCTGAGTGAGAAGAAGAGCCAGACGCCAAGCGACCCGATATTCTTCAGCACTCCGGTATGTTCGGCCAGCACCAGAAAGGCAGCCAGTCCCCGGATACCGTCAAGCGAACTGATATGTACGCCCAATGATGAGGTCTTACGCTGTAGATCAGAGAAAGCTGGGAAATTTGCAAAATGAAAATTTGAAATAAACAAAAAGAAAACAAAAGCACATATCACAGGAAAGACGCTATCGATATAGACGTTTTCCTCGATGAGCCTTCCTTTCAGGGTGATATAGGGGTCAGACCCATCGGTGACGACGAGCACATGATCACCCTCTAATGTAAAGGCCTTTACATCCTGATTGGGAACGAAATTGTCGAAAATCTGCTTTTGCGTCAGGGATATTTCCTGGCCAAAATGGCTTACCAGAGAGAGGCTGTAGAGCTTCATTCGGCCTCCCTGTCGCCCCAAGTCGATACGTATCTTTCTGGCCACACCGTCACGGATTTCTATATGCTTTTTCTCCCTGACTCCCTGAGTAAAGGGACCTGTGCTAACAGAGTGCCGGTCCTGAAAGGTTGTGTCGCTGCTGGCATAATAGAAGTCAATAGCATCTTTGTGGTCAAACGTGGCCTCAATTTCGACCCCAAAAAAGCTGGAGAGGGCAATGAAGGAGATTGCATACTTGACGAGCACAAAAAACAGCAGGGCTACTCCTATTTTCCCCCATAAAGCTTTTGACTGGCTTATGCCCATATCAGATGAAAATCCCGCAATGTAATTGAAAAAATTTTTAACCTGCCCACACCTGCCGCACCGGATGAACAGATCTTCAACTGCGGAGTTACACATTTTCAAATAGAAAATCAAGTTTTGATTGATTTTCACCAATAAATGTAACACTCTGTTGTCAGATACTTTTAACAGATAAAAAGAAAATAACCGAAGATATTACAGATATTTTCTACGTTAAAATTACCGCAAACAACATGCTGAAATCATATATTTTTTAACAGAGACTGATTGCAGGCAGGTAGAACAACGGGATGAAACCTGGTGATGGACCGGATGTGGATGAGAGTTTGTTATGCGCTCTCAGTCCGTTGACACAAACAATATCTCAGCCTTTGTTACTGCATGTTTACGCCGTATTGTCTTGAGTGTGTGACGGAGTTTCAGCAGCAAAGCGATTTCTAAGGCCTCGCTTGCCGGCATATGGTCGATGAGATCAAGTATGGCAAGCTCGAGAGAATCGACAGAGGTCCCCGACTGAACGGAAATTATATACCGCATCGGTGATATCTCAGCGAGTTGAAGGCCCGGTATCCGGGAAAGCGCTTTCGAATGCCCGATGACGATAAGGCCCTGCCCCTCACATACTTTAACAATTTCCAGCAGGGGAGGTCGCAGCTTGCCGTCTGGAATGAGGGAGTCCACGGTCTTGGTTATGGCCAGTCCCCGGTCTTTGTCGATCAGCTGTAATTTATCCAGTATACGTTCTGGAAGCGTGACAGTTACAGGTCTGGATGGTTCTGCAAATTTAGGTGGCCGACCGACCAAGCTTTTTGTCATGAGCAACCCTCAAAGAAAATGTGCTGATAATAATTTTAAAATGGGTTTCGAATTACTTGATTTCTCATGATTTTTCATCATGCGATGATGTTTGGAATCAAACACTACAAAAAATCGCTGCAAATTTCAAGGGAGCCACTGGCAAATATTCTTTTGGACATATAATGAAAATCTGCAAATTCACTCTCTCTTCTCCTTTCACTCTCTCTTCTCCTTCATCCCCGAGACCACTGGCTTCAATTACTGTGCCCCATCCTTTGTAAAAAAAATCAATCTAAGTATTTAATATGAAATTAAAAAATGTAATTATTATCGGCGCCGGCCCTGCAGGTCTGACTGCAGCCTATGAACTCCTCAAAACTACCGACATCAAACCGATCATCTATGAGATGTCGCCTGATATTGGCGGCATATCCAAAACCACAGTGTACAAGGGAAACAGAATCGACATCGGCGGCCATCGTTTTTTCTCAAAATCCTCACGGGTCATGGACTGGTGGCAAAGTATCATGCCACTCCAGGAAAAACCCGCCTTTGACGATGCCCTCTTAAACCGCAAACTCCCGCTGTCTCAAAAGAGCACGGGGGCTGATCCGGAAAAGACCGATCTTGTCATGCTGCTTCGCAGTCGTCTCTCACGGATATTTTTTCTCCGCTCCTTTTTTGATTATCCGATCACGCTCAAGTGGAACACCTTCAGAAATCTTGGACTTGTCAGGATAGTGAAGATCGGCTCGACCTACATGCAGATCCGGCTCTTCCCGGTCAAGAGTGAAAAGTCTCTGGAGGATTTTCTCATCAACAGGTTCGGCATGGAGCTCTATGCCACCTTTTTTAAGGATTATACTGAAAAAGTCTGGGGGGTTCCCTGCGGTCAGATTCCGGCAGATTGGGGGGCGCAACGGATAAAAGGGCTGTCCATAACCAAAACCATTGTTCATGCCCTGAAGAGCATGTTCACGAAGGATCAGTCTCTCTCCCAGAAAAATACCGAGACATCACTTATTGAACAGTTTCTCTACCCGAAACTCGGCCCGGGACAACTCTGGGAAGAGGTTGCAAAAAGGATTATTGAGATGGGTGGCGAGATCCACATGCGGTACCGAGCGGTCGGCATAGACCTGCAGCAGGGTAAAGCAGCCACCGTCACGCTCCAAAATGACATCACCGGAGAAATCGTTTCAACGTCTTGCAATTACCTCATCTCCACCATGCCGATCAAAGAACTGATAGCCGCCATACCGGAACAACAGGTTCCCTTTGAAGTCAGTCAGATTGCCCAAGGACTGGTCTACCGTGACTTTATCACTGTCGGACTGCTCCTCAAAAAACTCCTTCTAAAGAATGACACCCGGAACAAAACGTTAAATAATATTGTGCCTGACAACTGGATTTATATTCAGGAGAAAGAGGTAAGGCTCGGCAGGCTGCAGATTTTCAACAACTGGAGCCCGTATATGGTCCAGGACAGGAAAAATGTCTGGATTGGTCTTGAATACTTCTGCAATGAAGGCGACACGTTATGGGAAATGGCCGATCCCGATTTCATCCGGTTTGCCATTGCAGAACTGGAAAAAATCGACATCATCAGCAAAGCAGATGTGCTCGACGCCACCCTCCTGCGAGTTCCCAAGACCTACCCGGCCTATTTCGGCACGTATAATAAATTTAACGAACTGCGCACATTCACCGACAGCATCGACAACCTCTTTCTCATCGGAAGGAACGGTATGCATCGTTACAATAATGCCGATCATTCCATGTTAACGGCAATGGTTGCGGTGGAAAATATCATCAACAGGGTGACAACGAAGGACAACATCTGGGATGTGAATACTGAGGATGAGTACCATGAACAAAAGTGAAAGACCTCTTTTTAGATCCTGCCCGAATAGAAGGAAACCATGAAAATTCTTACGTTACATTCAAGCGACATGCAGTTTAAGAGTGGTAAGATCTGTGATGGCAAGGTATTGCTGGGTTGGATGCTTGGTCTCATTTTCCTCAGGTTGTGGCTGGTTGATGTGTACGAACTCATGGCCACATGGACGCCCCATGACGACTATCTTTTTATCAGGCTGGCCAAGAATCTCCTGAGTGGAGAATGGCTCGGCCCATATAATCAGGTCACTCTGATCAAGGGGCCGATGTACCCGCTCTTTATCGCAGCATCGCACCTCGCCGGAATACCGCTGTTGCTCTCCCAACAACTACTCTATTCCTTCGCTTGCGTGCTTGCCATATCCGCCCTTCGTCCTCTCTCTGCCAACCGTTATCTCCTGATGGCCTGCTTTGCCCTGTTGCTCTTCAATCCATTCCTCTATAACTACCCCGTACCGGGCCGGGCCTTCCGAGAGGGTTTTTCCATATCGCTCGTGCTCATCGTTTTTGCGACACTCCTCGGCAGCATTACTCGTCTCGACTGTACTCTGAAACGGGCAATCTTCTGGTCCATCGGATTCGGGCTTACCTTCACCCTGCTCTGGTATACAAGAGAAGAAGGAATCTGGCTCCTGCCCTCAGTTGGACTTTCCGCAGTGATAATTCTTCTGATAGATAGACTGAACCCGGACATCACCCTCCTCAGAAGGATACTGGTTATCGTCATTCCATCGGCGATTTTCTGTGTGTTTTCTCTGTATCTTGCGTTTCTCAACTATATAAACTATGGGGAATTCATCATTAATGAGTTGAAAACAAAAGAATTCATTGCTGTATACGGCGGTTTGATGAATATCAAACCTGAAAAATTCATACGCTTTATCCCTGTAGGCAAAGATGTCATGCAAAAGGTCTTTGCCGTAAGTCCTGCCTTCAGAGAGTTGGAACCATATTTTGCAAAGCATGAGCAGGGAGCTCGTATGGTGCCTTCTTTTTATATATGGTCTCTCAGGGAAATGGTGAGAGAGGCGGGGTATACGAAGAACCTGACAGAGGCTCTGCACTTTTATGGCAGGATAGGCGATGAACTTGAGCATGCCTGCAAAGATGGCCGACTCGATTGCCTCGACAGAGCCCCTTCTTTACAGCCACCATGGAACAGCAGTTATAACAAACTTATTGTTCCTGTATTTGTTGATATTTTCAAACAGGCTGTCGGGTTCACCAGATTTCATGCCGAGCTGAAAAAATTTGAGAAATGGAAAAGTAATGGCAGCAACGAAGTCATTGCCAATTACAAATTTGTCACCCTTGAACACATCCTGCCTACCGATAACAAGACGGTCACTGAATACCCTGAATTCTATCAGCACATGCGGCTCGAGAAGGTCCGATTACTCAAAGATATCGGCGAGAGCTACAAACTCCTTGCCCCGGTATTATTCACGATTGCAGTCTCCATCCATCTATTCTTGCTGGTCAGGGTTTTCAGGCTGCGACAATGCACAGTTGAAGTCGTCTTTGGTGCGGCTTTGTTGGGAGGCCTAGTTTCATTGGTTACCGTCCTTTCCTTTGTCAAGATCACTCTCTGGCCGATCGGCCGACCTCTTTATTCTGCCTATCCTGTCGTACTTCTGTATATCAGTTTTATGTTCATCAGCCTCTTTAAAAGTCCCCGAACAACCGATGAGGTGGCAGGATAAAAATGGACACTTTCTTAAGAGTGGATTCCCCCCGCGAAGAGGCGTTCAATGACAAAGAAGAGAAAAAATAGGAGAGTGGCACAATCCGGGGGCTGAAGAGCGTACAGGCCCTGAGCGTCAACCAGCGGTTGATATGGGAAATATGAACCATTTTCCATTTTTTTTTTTTGCGATTCCACCGAAAAATGGGAATTGCTGCGAGCAGTCAAACCTATGATGTCTTTCCAAGGCAACTCTTGTTATGAACCACTTTTAAAGCGATATCCGACTCCGGATTCGGTCAGAATATAGCGAGGGCGTGAGGCGTCTTTTTCGAGTTTATGGCGGAGATTGCTGATATTGACGCGCAGGATATGGGGTTGCTCCAGATAGGCAGGTCCCCATATCTGTTTGAGAATCTGACGGTGGGTCAGCACCTTGCCGGCATTGGTGACAAAGAGTCGCAATACGTCATATTCCGTGGGCGTGAGCGAAATTTCTTCTCCTCGCAACAGTACCAGGCGTCGGGCGAGATCGACCTCCAGTTCATCAATGCGATATACCGGTTCGGGAGCTTGCTGCAGAGAACGCCGCAGCATCACCCGTATCCGCGCCAGCAGTTCTCCCACCCCGAAAGGCTTGGTCAAGTAGTCATCCGCTCCTGCATCGAGCGCCTTTATCTTATCAGTCTCCCGATCTCTGACAGAAAGAACAAGAATCGGTACCTGCGACCATTGCCGTATCCTCTCGATTACTTCGACTCCGTCCATGTCCGGGAGTCCCAAATCGAGAAGGATGACATCCGGTTTCGTGGTAACTGCCGCCGAAAGAGCGGCGTGACCGCTCTCAGCCTGATAAAGAGAGAATTCGCCGTTAGAGAGGGCAGTTTTTAAAAAACGCTGGATCGCCGGCTCATCATCAATAATGAGTATGCGGGGGAGATGTGTATCAGTTGGCATTTCTGTCACAAAGGAAGCTGGATGGCGATCCGTAAGCCGCCGCCGGTACGATTTTCTGCCCAAATATTGCCGCCATGTGCCTCAACTATGCCTTTGCAGATTGATAACCCTAATCCTGTTCCGCGTACACCCTCGGGGACAGGCAAGCGGTAGAACTTATCGAAAACACGTTTCAGATCGTGTTCAGGGATGCCGGGACCGCGGTCAAGCACCTCAATGAGCAAGTGTTGGTCATGAGATTGGGCCGTTATCTCTATTGAACTCCAGGCCGGGGTATATTTCAAGGCATTATCAAGCAGGTTTACCACAACCTGGTTCATGAGGACCATGTCCATGCTGACGAGCGTCATTTTTTCCGCAAGCATCACCTTCACCTCTCTGCCCTCCAGTTTCTGCTCAAGTGCGGCCAGTGCGCAACCGATCAGGTCCTGTACATCGCAGGGAACTTTCTGCATCCTCAACTCTCCCGCCTCCACTCGAGTCATATCCAGCAGATTGCCGACGAATCGGTTTAGACGTTCCGCCTCATCCCAGGCTCCACTCAAAAGGGCCTGTTTCCTCTCGTCATTTATTTGCAGATTTTCATCCCGCAGACTGCTCAGTGCCCCGATGATTGACACCAGGGGAGTCCGCAGATCATGCGATATGGAATTGAGGAGCGCCCGTTCCAAAGATTCTCTGGCCTGCAGAACCAAGGCCTGTTCAGCCTGCTGGGCAAGGAGAACCCGTTCCATGGCGAGAGAAATCTGGGTGACAAAGGCATCGAGGAGACGGCGATTGTGGGGGGAATGGTATTCGGACATTTTTCCCAGTTTAACCCCCAATACGCCAAGAAAACATGCTGAAGTATGAAGCGGCAGATACAGGAGATCAGCTGAACTGAGCGTTTCGGTACCGACCCCCGCTTCCCGGCGATTGCGAAAAGACCAGTCCGCCACCGCCAGCTCTTTCTCATCGAGTGTCAGACCCTTGCTGATGGCTGAGATTTCCATCTGCTCTCCTTGCGGAACAAGGACGGCCAGTTGGGCCTGCAGGGTTTCGCTGATGTTTTTCAGCACCGCCGCCATGATGGAAGCCATGTCGGCAGCGGTCGCCAGATCGCGAGTCAGGTAGTACAGACTCTCGGTCTGCAGTTCGCGTTCCCGCATGACCTCCGACCGCTCCCTGGCCTTTGCCACCAGTGTACTGATGACCAGTCCGACGATAAAGAGCCCGAAAAAGGTAAATACATACTCGGTATCGTGCACCTTGAAGCTCCACCGAGGTGGAATAAAAAAGAAATCAAAGGCCAGAACCCCTAAAGCAGCGGTAAGAATTGCCGGTTTTAAGCCGAGCCTGACAGCCGCAAGCACGACCGCTAACAGGTAGATCATGACCATATTGATCGGCGACAGAAATGGCTTTACCAAGGTAGAAAGCAGTGTCGCCCCGGCCACCAGCGCCAGACTTGCCAGATAGTCAAACGAGGAGAAAAGCTGCTTTTGTTTGAATATCCGGCTCACCGGATTTACGGAAGCCCCATTGATACTGACGACATGGACGTGAATTGCCCCGCTCAAACGGATAATCTGATCAACGATGGGGGGACGGAAAAGCTCGCGCCAACGGGATTTGGCGGGTTTGCCGACCACAATCCTTGTGACGTTATGCCGCTGGGCGTAATCGATAATCGCCTCGGCAACCGAGGATGCAGTAATGGTCGCCACCTCAGCCCCAAGGCTTTCTGCCAGGCGCAGATCATGCCAGACCCGTTCCCGATTTTCCTGCTGCTGTTTGGCAAGGCTTGGAGTCTCGATGTACACCGTAACCCATTGGCCCTTCAACTCTTCCGCAAGGCGGCGAGTGGTGCGGATCAGTTTTCCACTGAACGGGCTGCCGCTGGCGCAGACCAGCAGGCGTTCGGTTGCAGGCCAGGGGCCCGGGATTGCGCGCGTTGCCATATAGGTCCGCATCTCGTCGTCCACCTTGGCGGCAGTACGGCGCAACGCTAATTCACGCAGGGCGATGAGATTGCCGGGCCTGAAAAATTTCTGAGCCGCCAGGGCGGCCTGCTCAGGTATATACACTTTTCCCTGGCGCAGGCGCTCCAGCAGCTCCTCCGGCGGAATATCGACCAGCAGGATTTCAGCCGCCTGATCGAGCATGCTGTCGGGCACGGTCTCCCGCACGGCAATGCCGGTGATCTGGGTCACGATATCGTTGAGGCTGTCAAAATGCTGAACATTGACGGTTGTGTAGACATGTATGCCGGCAGCAAGAAGCTCCTCAATGTCCTGCCAGCGCTTTTCGTGCCGGGAACCGGGAACGTTGGTATGGGCCAGCTCGTCGACCAGCACGATTTGCGCTTTTCTCGCAAGCGTTGCATCAATGTCCAACTCAGGGAGCAGCACGCCCTGGTATTCGATTTGGGCCTTTGCTATAATTTCCAAACCTTCGAGCAGGGCATCGGTTTCTGCCCGACCGTGCGACTCGACATAGGCCGCCACCACATCCCGCCCTTCCAGTTTTTGCTGCCGAGCCGCCTTCAGCATGGCGTAGGTCTTACCAACTCCGGCGGCATAGCCCAGGAAAATCTTCAGCCTCCCTCGGCTCTCCCCCAGTTCCTCAGCCCGTGCAGCTTTCAGCATGGCTTCCGGCGAGGGACGTTCATCTTCTGGCATGCTCATGGCGATACGCTGTCCAAAGCCAGATTGAGGCCCAGCACGTTGACTCTCGGTGCGCCCAGTGTACCTGCCTGGCGCCCTTCCGTGCTCGTCGTGACAATCTGTTGAACTTTTTCCACAGTCATGCTTCTGGCCTTGGCGACACGGGGAATCTGCACCTGAGCAGCCTCAGGTGAAATATGCGGATCAAGCCCGCTGGCAGAGGCGAGCACCAGGTCGGCCGGGATGTTGCCGGTGATGCCCGTATCGTTGAGGGCCTTGACCCGGTCCTCGACGGTCTTGAGGAAGACGGGGTTGGTAGGGCCGGAATTAGAGCCACTGGAAGCCATCGGGTTGTAGCCGAAGTCGGGAGTGGCCGAAGGACGGGGCCAGAAGTACTTCGGGTCGGAGAAGGGCTGGCCGATCAGGCTGGAGCCGATCTCGCGATTATTTTGGTCAGTGATGAAACTTCCCCCGGCCTGTTTCGGGAAGATGACTGAACCGATGCCGGTGACGACGGCCGGATAGATGCCGCCGCAGATAACGGTAAAAACGATGAAAAGCAGCAGAGCAGGTTTAAATTCTTTCATGGTTTTATCCTTTTCATAAGATGGAGAAATGCATGTGCGCACCCCTCTCCTTGCCTGTTTATTATACTACCATGCCAATGATCATATCGATCGCCTTGATGCCGATGAACGGGGCGATGATCCCGCCCACCCCGTAGACGAGAAGGTTATGGATCAGCAGCTTCTCGGCCGGCATGGGCCTGAATTTGGTCCCTTTAAGCGCCAGCGGCACCAGCATCGGGATGATAAGCGCATTGAAGATGACCGCCGATAAAATCGCACTGAAAGGACTCGCCAGCTGCATGACGTTGAGCACTCCCAGCTGGGGATAGATGGAAAGCATCATTGCCGGGATGATGGCAAAATACTTGGCGATATCGTTGGAGATACTGAAAGTGGTCAGATTGCCGCGGGTCATCAG
>JANOIV010000194.1:0-15043 GCA_031407875.1 Desulfobulbaceae bacterium
ATCTCCCCGTAACTCTGACAAATTGCATGATGTGGTGATTCTCGCCTCCATTGTTGAAAAAGAAACGGCCCATCCCGACGAACGGCCGATGGTGGCCGGGGTTTTCTACAATCGCCTGAAAAAGGGCATGCGTCTGCAGTCTGATCCCACGGTGATCTACGGGATTGAGGATTTTTCCGGCAATATCTCCCGTAAGGATCTCCAAACCCCCACGAAGTACAACACCTATACCAACACTGGCCTGCCTGCCGGACCGATCAGCAATCCCGGCAGAGAGGCATTGCAGGCTGCCCTGCAGCCGGCCCAGACCGATTATCTGTATTTTGTCGGGAAAAATGACGGTACACACCAGTTCTCCCGGACCCTTGATGAACATAATCAGGCGGTACAGAAATATCAGAAGAAAAAGTCCGCAAAAAACGGTAAAGGTTGAGGGCTACGGCCCTGGGCTCTGGCCCTGCTTCAAAGCGGCCCGTTTGACCGGAATGAGTAGAGTTCCAGCCCCGTCCGGGCAGGATTCAATAAGTTGTTGACAAGGTATGCAGGGAGAGAAACGTGAAGATAGCCCTTGTCCAGATTAATCCGATTATCGGCGATTTCCGCACAAATTGCCGGAAGATTCGGGAGCGAGCGGAGGAGGCCCGTGCCAGGGGCTGCAGTCTGGTAATATTGCCTGAACTGGCAATATCCGGATATCCTCCCCAGGATCTCCTCGAGCGCCGATCCTTTCTTGTTGATCATGATCGGGCGGTGGACCGTCTTGTCGGTGAGCTCCCCGATATCGACGTGCTGTTCGGTTGCATCGAGCAACGACACGGCGATAAGGGCAAACCGCTGTACAATTCGGCGGTGGTGGCCAGAAATGGCGCGATCGTTTTCCGGGCTCGCAAACAGTTGCTGCCCGCCTATGACGTCTTTGACGAAACACGCTATTTCGAACCGGGGCCGCCCCCCGACCTCTATGAACTCGGTGGTCTGACCTTCGGGGTGACTATCTGTGAAGACGTCTGGCACCATGAGATCGGGGAGTATGAAGTTGCCCCGGTTGATGAGCTCTTTGCCGCCGCGCGTCTTTCGGGCAGAAAGATCGACGCCCTCATCAATATCTCGGCCTCGCCTTTTCAGCGCGGCAAGGAGAACACGAGAAAGACCATTTTCAGCGCAATATCCAGGACCTTTGCCGTCCCTTTTCTCTATATCAACCAGGTTGGCGGTCAGGATTCCCTGCTCTTTGACGGGCGCAGCCACCTGTTAAACAGTACGGGTGAAACAGTCGCCCAGGCCCTCAGTTTTGCCGAAGATCTCCTGGTGATCGATACGGACGGCTGGCGGGGTGAGATGCATGCCCCCGCCGAGGTTGAGGAATTGGCCTCGATCTATGATGGCCTCGTGATGGGGGTGCGGGATTATGTCGGCAAATGTGGTTTTTCTTCGGCCGTCCTCGGGCTTTCCGGCGGTATCGACTCGGCCCTGACCGCTGCCATTGCCGTCGCTGCCCTGGGAGCTGGAAATGTGCTGGGAGTGGCTATGCCCTCGGTCTACAGTGCCGAGGAATCCCTGGCAGATGCGCGCCGGCTCGCCGCCAACCTTGATTGCCTCTTCACGGTTATACCGATCAAAGACCTGTTCGACGGCTTCCGGCAATCCCTTGCACCACAATTTGCCGACCGACCGGAGGATATCGCTGAGCAGAACCTTCAGGCCAGAATCCGTGGCAACCTGCTCATGGCCCTGTCCAACAAATTCGGCCATCTGCTCTTGACTACTGGCAACAAAAGCGAAATGGCGGTAGGCTATTGTACTCTCTATGGTGATATGAGTGGGGGCTTGGCGGTTATCTCGGATGTCCCGAAACAACTGGTCTATGAACTAGCCGGATATGTCAACCGGCTGAGGGAGATCATTCCGGAACGGACCATTTCCAGAGCCCCGACGGCCGAACTCAAACCAGATCAGTGTGACCAGGACGATCTGCCGCCCTATGAGATCCTTGATCAGATCCTTGAACTGCACCTGGAAAAAGGCCTTGGCCTGCAGGAGATTGTCTCCCTGGGCTTTAACGAGGTGGTGGTCCGCGATATCCTGCGGCGGATCAGAATCAATGAGTACAAGAGGAAACAGGCGCCCATGGGCCTCAAGGTGACCAGCAAGGCCTTTGGCTACGGGCGGCGCTATCCGAACGTCCAGAACTATCGTGAGTAGAGGGAGAGGCTGATGACAGGAGAGGACGGGAAGGGCAAACGCAGACGCATTCTGCAGATCCTGGCCGTGGTGCTTGCCCTTCTTGCCGTCGCCTGGCTCATCTTCTGGGAAACCCGGCTCAAGCGCCCGCAGCAGCTCTCTCTGACCACTGCCGGCACCGTTGATATGTGCCTTTCCTGTCACAAGGATGTCAAACTGGATACGGCCCATGATCCGGCGGTGATCGGCTGCGCCCCCTGTCACCTCGGCAATCCCCTGGCCATTACAGAAGCCGGGGCCCACAAAGGGATGGTCCTCAATCCCGGTGATCTCAGACACGTGGAAAAAACCTGCTCGGTGGAGGGCTGTCATCCGAAGGACGCCCATAAAGTCAAAAACTCGCTGATGGCGACCAACCGCGGAATCCTCGGGACACTCCTGTATTACTGGGGCGAGTCGAAGACTCAGGATACCTCGCTGACCGTGGAGCAGCTCCTGGCCTCGGGGCAGACCTCCCTGGCCCTCGATTATTACCGCAAGCTCTGCGCTACCTGCCATCTCTGGAAACAGAAGAACGATCTGCCGGGTATCCCTGCCTTTTTCAACGAGAAGGGCGGTGGCTGTTCCGCCTGTCATTTTGTACCAGCGGAAGGGACCACCGTCAGAGATATTCGTTATGCCGGGGACGATCAACAGGAAAAGGCTGACACCGGCAAGAAGAAACCCCATCCCCTGATCAAGGCCGCGATCCCGAGCACCAATTGCATCAGATGCCACAACCGTTCAGGGCGGATCGGTCTGTCGTATATGGGGCTTTATGAATCGGAGGGCTACGGCACCCCCTATGAACAGGGGGGGCTGACCAAAAAACAACTGCCCGGGGCCCGCTTCTATTTGGAGATCGCAGATGATATCCATCACGCCAAGGGCATGGAGTGCATAGACTGCCATACCCGCGACGAGATCATGGGAGACGGCACGAGTTACGGCCATTATGAAGAGCAGTTGGAGATATCCTGCCAGGTCTGCCATGCCGAACAACCGCAAAAAACCCGTAAGGGCAATGCCCTCAATAATCTTGAAAAGGTCGGAGCCGAGTGGCAGGTAAAGGGCAAGATCGACGGCCGGCTGCATCCCCTCAGGCCCCTGCGCCAGGGGGTCTGCAACTTTGCCGGTCATAAACGGGTGGGCTGCGAGGCCTGCCACTCCACCTGGGTGCCGCAATGCTACGGTTGCCACGCCAAACGTGATGCCTCCGGCAAACATCTCGACAAACTCTCCTTGAAAGAGACGGAAGGCTTGTGGGAAGAGGGCAGGTCCTATATCCGTTACGAGAGACCGATGCTGGCGGTCTGGAAAGATGAGGTGGTCATCGTCACCCCCGGCTGTCAGGATGTCGTGACCCTGGTCGATAAAGCCGGCAAGGTCGAAAAGGCCTTTAACCGCTTCACCATGGCGGCCATCAATCCCCATACCACCCAAGCCAAGGGGCGAAGTTGTCTGGACTGTCATGCCTCACCTAAGGTGGTGGGCCTCGGGGAAGGGGTGATCTCGGTGCAGGACGGCAAACTGGTCTTTACCGGCCTGGACAAAGGGGTGGATACCGCAGCTGGGCGCACCGTGCCCTTTGACGCCTTTGTCACCATCGATGGTACCGCCCTGCAGCATGGTTCGCGTCCCGATCTGCGGCCTTTTAACGGTGAGGAACTGCGCCGTATATTGCGGGTAGGGATCTGCGCCGGCTGCCATGACGCCCGGGCTGACAAGGTCTGGCAGAAGTATACCAAAGACAGTGTTTGCAAGAGAGAGGGTGCCTCTGCAGATCTTCTGCCGCTGACTTTGCACACGTCGAAAAAGGAGACCACACCATAGGAAATGTAACGGGAAACCTGGTAGGCCTGAAAAAAAACCAGCTCAAAATACTTGAGCGTCTGGCCGGCAAAAAAATCCAGCGCGATCTGATCATTACACCTGAGATCGCCAGGGCAGTCTGTGGGCTGTCTCTTGAGCTCAACAGGCAGATAGGTCTTCTTATCCATCGCTCGGGACAGATTGAAAGCATCGTCGTCGGGACCTTTTCCGGCATCATGATCCCGCAGCTGGGCGCCATCCGCACCTCAGGTGGACGGCTCCGAGGCCTGCGCCTTGTCCATACCCATCCCGGTGGAGAGGATATCTCCGATGAAGACCTGATGGACCTGCTCTTTCTCCGCCTCGATCTCCTTTCTGTTTTGAAAATCACTGCCGCTGGTCTGCCCGAACAGCTGTATTCCGTGCATCTCCTGCCCGACAACAGTACGGGTCAGGGCTGGGCGTATCTAGCCCCCGTTCACCCGGCGGGTCAGACAGAATCCTTTGAAGATCTCATAACCGCCTTGGAAGGGGAATTTTCCAGATCGCAAAAGCTTCAGCACGTTGAGCGGCAGAAAGACCGGGCTATCCTGGTCAGTGTCAGCACTGAACCAAAACTTCGTGCCGAAGAATCCCTGGCGGAGCTGGTGGAACTGGCCCGTTCCGATAACGTGGCGGTCCTCGATACCGTCCTGCAGCGTCTGCGCAAGGTCAATCCCCGGCTGATCCTCGGCAAGGGCAAACTGGCCGAGTTCATGATCCGGGCCCTGCAACTCGATGCCAATCTGCTTATCTTCAATCAGGAGCTCAACCCCTCCCAGATCAGATCGATCACCGATTTTACTGATCTCAGGGTCATTGACCGGACCCAGCTGATCCTCGATATATTTGCCCACCGGGCCATGAGTCGGGAAGGGAAACTGCAGGTGGAGATGGCCCAGCTTAAGTATATGCTGCCGCGTCTCTCCTCCCGTGACGATGCCCTGTCCCGTTTGACCGGTGGCATCGGCGCGAGGGGGCCCGGCGAGACTAAGCTTGAGATTGATCGCCGGCGAATAAATGACCGCCTGACCAGGCTGACGGGAGAACTCAAGGAGGTCAGCCGGGAGCGGTATCGCCGGAGGTCGAAGCGTCGAAAGAAGGATCTGCCGGTGCTGTCTCTGGTCGGTTATACCAATGCCGGCAAGTCGACCCTGCTCAATACCCTGACGGGGAGTGAGATCGTAGCGGAAGACAAGCTGTTCGCCACCCTTGACCCGACGAGCCGCAGACTGCGTTTCCCCACGGAGATGGAGGTCATTATCACCGACACGGTGGGATTTATCAGAAATCTGCCGGAGGCTCTACTCCAGGCCTTCAAGGCGACCCTGGAAGAGCTACAGGAGGCCGATCTGCTGGTTCATGTCATTGATCTGGCCAATCCGGCCTTTCGTGAACAAATGCAGGTAGTGGAGAATCTTCTGGTCGAGTTGGAATTGACCGAGATCCCCTGTCTCAAGGTATTCAACAAGATTGACAAGGCCCCCTATCCGGTGCAGGCGAGGGTCGAGGCGGAAAAAGAAGGTGTGGTGATCAGCGCCCTCGATCCCGGGAGCCTGCGGCCTCTTCTTGAGCGGGCGGAGCGGATGATAGGTAAGGTTCTGGAACGGCTCTGAGCCGTCGCAACGGCCCTGATCAGAAACGCAGATAGAATCCCAGATCTTTTTCAAAGGCCTGGTCCTGATGAAACTCGCAGCCGATGGCGTGCCCTCGCACCGATCTGATGGTGACCTGCTTTTTAATCAGGGTTTCCTTACGGTTGTCGAGGGTGAATTCCACCAGGGCCTTCTGGCCGATAAGGATGTGGTGCACGCCATGCACCTCAAAGCAGAGGCCGGAGAGCGAGACGTTTCTGATCTTCACCAGACCGCCTCCTGTGGCCGGGGGGAGCATGGCGAAGGTGCCGGTCAGGTTGGTCGGTTTTCGGTAGCTCTGACGAAAATCGAGCAGAACCTTGAAGGTGGCACCGCATTTGCATTTCACCGTGATGGTATGCTGGGCATTACGGAACTGAATGACGGAGATGCTCTTTGCGGCACTGCAAGTGGGGCAGACGATGATGGCCGCATCATCGTCTTTGACAAAAGTTTTTTCCTGGTGTCCTGATTCCTGCATATCCCAGACTGTCCGCATGAAAAAATGAGAGTAAGTACCTGACTGTGTTACCTCTTACCTAGGCTACCAATTTTTTTCCAGTAAAACCAGAGTGAGAGAGGAAAAAATTACAAAAAATCGATTTTTACCTGCTGGATCAGCCATTCTCTTCTGCTGAAACACTCGGCTGGACAGAAAAGAAGAGTGAGAATACGAGGCAGCCCCGGCAATATCGTTTCGATTGAGGTGAAGGAGAATCAAACCGAACAGATGCCCTGATTCAATCGTAGATTATAGCGGTATATTTTTCGAGAATCTTCTCAGTTTCCTGGTCCAATTCACTGGCCACTTCATGGATCTGGTATTCCGACTTGCAACCGGTACAGCGCATGCGCACACGTCGACACAGCCGATGTACCTCGAGTTTTGCCGAGCATTTCTTACATTTCATCGTGGTTCGTCCAGGAGTTCCGCACGGGTAAATATTGCCTTCAATCTGTAACCGGCTTTGGCAAGCACCTCGACACCGCCCTCCTGCCGTTCGACCACTGTGGCGACCAGTCCCACCTTGAAACCTTGGGCCTCCACTCGCTCGATGACCTTTAAGAGGGTGCCGCCGGTGGTCACAACATCTTCGAGAAGAGCGACCGTGCAGCCCTCCGGCATATTCTTCAGCCCTTCTATGTAGTTGCCGGTTCCGTGACCCTTGGCTTCTTTACGGACAATGAAGGCTGGAATGGGCTGTTTTTCGAGATAGCTGACCAGGGAGACGGCGGTCACCAGGGGATCGGCACCGAGGGTCATGCCGCCCACGGCCTCTATGGGCACTTCTTCATTTCTGATCAGAGCAAAGAGGAGTTTGCCGCAGAGATAGGCCCCTTCCGCCGAGAGAGTGGTCTGTTTGCCATCAATATAAAAATCGGAGGTTTTGCCCGAGGTGAGGGTGAAGGTGCCGTGACGGTAGGATTTTTCCAGGAGAATTTCTTGCAACCGCTGTCTGTCGTTCATAGATCTGAATACCCGTTGTATGTAGTAATTCCATTTCCAAATCAAGCGTTACCTTCGTCGGCTACGCTGTGCGGCTCCTCGCCGTACTCACTGTACTGTCTCGTCGCTGCTCGCTTGCCTTCTCGTTTCCATCTTGATTTAAAAATGGAATAAAGGAAATGACCCAGGTTGAAGTTGAGAAAACTGAACTTGTCCCTTGATTTTACTTGTTTATTAATGAGGTGCAAAGAAAAAACTCGCATTGAGGAAAAATGTCATGTTATTCTCTTGTTTTAACAGTAACATTGCGTTGCTGTTGCGATTTTTAGAACACTAACCGTATCATTTTCAGATCAGGAGTCAGATATGTGTGGCATTGTTGGATATTCCGGTCCTCGTCGTGTTGTCCCGGTCCTGCTGGAAGGCCTCAGGCGCCTTGAATACCGGGGCTATGATTCAGCCGGTATCGTCTATCTCGAAGAAGGCCGACTCGTTAAATACCGTTGCCAGGGGAAACTCGCCAACCTCGAGGCCCTGATCGACGAGGCCATCGTTGCCCCGGCCCACTGCGGTCTCGGCCATACCCGTTGGGCCACCCATGGTGCACCGACCACGGCCAACGCCCATCCTCACAGCGACTGCACCGGTGATCTGGTGGTGATCCACAACGGCATCATCGAGAATTATCACTCTCTGCGCGAGGAATTGAAGGCCAAGGGCCATCGGTTCAGCTCCGAGACCGATACCGAGGTCCTGGCCCATCTCATTGAAGAGTATCTGGACAAGGACCTGTACGCCGCGGTGTGCAAGGCCCTGGCCAGGGTTGAGGGTTCCTACGCCCTGGGTGTGCTCTGGGCCGGCATGCCGGGAACTCTGATTGCCGCCCGCAACCAGAGTCCTCTTGTCCTCGGCCTGCAGGCAGAGGGAGGATCTTTTATGGCCTCTGATATCCCGGCTCTGCTGCCCTTCACGGATCAGGTCATCTTTCTTGAGGATATGGAGATCGCCGTACTGACCGCAAACAGCCGGCAGATCTTTTCGCTCAGCACCGGCCTGCCGGTTGAAAGAGAGGCCCAGACGATTCTTTGGAACGCCGCCATGGCGGAAAAGGCCGGCTACAAACATTTCATGCTCAAGGAGATCTTTGAGCAGCCCCAGGCCATTACCAATACCCTCAGCGGCCGGATCAACCCGGAGAACGGCGAGGTCAGCCTGTCCGAGGTCAACCTGACGGCCGAAGGTATCGCCGGTATCGACCGGATTTTTCTCGTGGCCTGCGGGACCTCCTGGCATGCCGCCCTGGTAGCCAAATACTGGCTTGAACGTTATGCCAGAATCCCGGTTGAGGTCGATATCGCCTCCGAGTTCCGCTACCGGCATCTGCTTATCGACGAGCGGGTCCTGACCATTGCCATCTCTCAGTCCGGTGAGACTGCCGATACCCTGGCCGGCATCCGTATCGCCAAAAAGATGGGCTCGAAGGTGATCACTATCTGCAACGTCGTCGGTTCCACCATGACAAGAGAGGCGGACGGGGTCGTCTATACCCATGCCGGTCCTGAGATCGGTGTGGCCTCCACCAAGGCCTTCATCTCCCAACTCGCGGCCCTTTTTCTCTTGACCATCTATCTGGCCCAGCAGAAAAAAACGATCACAAGGGAAAAACAGCTGGAATTAAGCAATGCCCTGGTCGGCATTGCCGCCATCATCGAACTGCAGCTGCCGCTGATCCAGAGGCAGATTAGCGGACTGATCGAGAGCTTTTATGACTGCCGGGATTTCCTCTTCGTTGGCCGGGGCCTCAGTTTTCCCATCGCCCTCGAAGGCGCCCTGAAACTGAAGGAAATCTCCTATATCCACGCCGAGGGCTATGCCTCGGGCGAACTCAAGCACGGACCGATAGCCCTGATCGACAAGGAGATGCCGATCCTGGCCTTGGTCCCGCAGGATGAGGTCTATCAGAAGAGTATCTCCAACGTCGAAGAGATCAAAGCCCGGCAAGGACGCCTGATCCTGATCGGCACAGAGGGGGATGAACACCTGAAGAACATAACAGGTGATGTGATCTATCTCCCGAAAATCCATGAGGACATGAATCCGATCCTCTATACGGTACCGGCCCAGCTGCTGGCCTACGAGATTGCCACCCGCCGCGGCTGCGATGTCGATCAGCCACGTAATCTCGCCAAAAGTGTGACGGTGGAATAGTCAGTCGTCGGGAATATTCAGGGAAGGATGGGATGCTGCCGAGCCGGGCATCCAGGGCTGGAATTCGTGTGCAGCAGTGAGCCTCATGGCTCATCCGATAATTCATACCCCCTTCAGCCTTGTGCTGTTGGGGGTATCTTTTTTTATTATGGCTCTATATAATTCTCAGCTCAATTTGCAGGATAGCTCAGCAATATGGGTTTTTAAGAAGCAGCGACTTTTTTCAGCTACAATCAAGTCCCAATCCCGCTGGAGCCGGTCGAATGCAACATTTCTTGCTGAGAATTCTTCAGAGCCACGTTTTTTAATAGTAATTGCCAATGGGCCTTTTAGCCAGAATCTCGCAATGGGCGAGATGTTTCATGTCCCCCACCCTTATTTCACGCTTCGTTATTGGAAACCGACATTTTAAGCAGCCTTGTCGAAGGGCATTTTCAATCCGGCTTTATCATTTGCCACCCATAACACCAAGGAGACCGGAAAAGGGTCATATATGACCACCGGTTAAATATGACCCTTTTTATATTGCTGTCATTAACAACCATATAAATGCTTTTTAACTAATTTTTCTTAAAAATCAGTATTATGCGTGATGTGATGCCGAGTGTTAGAAACCTGGCACAAAAATTGAAGTTATAAAAAGTGCTGAACAAGAAGCATCTATCAAGGTGGCTGATGAGTCTGTCGCTCTGTTTGATTCTTTATTCAATTTTTTCACCACAAACTTGTGGAGAGGATTAACCGCTATGAAAAAGAGAAATTTTTTTATCCCTTATTTAGTCGTTCTTATGCTGTTCTCCACCATTTCGGCCTGTGGATCGAGATCAGAACACGAAAGTTCGAGAGATGTCGTTCGAAAAACTACGACGACGACCGAAAGGCCCGTGATCCAAGAGGAACAGACCACCACCACGACGACGACCGAAAAAGAGTAGTTTCGAAGTCAGTTCAAAGTTCGGCAGCGTGCAGGGAATGGCTCTGCACGCTTCAAATATAGGAAAGCAGAACATCGAGTCCAGCTTGAAAAGCCGGCACAAAGGCAAAAAACTAAAATCCTGAGGTTCAAGAACAGATCAGGAAGGAAGAAACATCAGAGAGGAGTTCTTATAGCGACGGAGTGTACGAGGCGATGGATGATCTCATGAAGGCCATGAAAGCTTTGGCAGGCTGACTTTCCTGTTTTCTGTCAAGTGCCGCTGGGTTTCGACAATCGTTTCGGCTACTCCCCAACAGCCCACTGCGAACTGGGAAACATGGATAGAGATTTAAGTCTGTTGAGAGGGCGGAGAGCTTGTTCAGCCATGAGAGGCGTCCTTTCTTTCCAGCGTTGGTGAGGAGATTGTGGTAGGGAGAATCGTAGATTTACAACGAATGCTTTGTAATTTCACAAAAAAAGGAGAAGTCATGGAAGCCAAGAAAACAGTGATGTCGTTCGTAGTTGCATTGACCGTTCTGGTTGTGCCATATGGGGTATTTGCCCAGCAACAAATGACTGTCAATACGGAAATGACGGAAACCGCGGGGACGATCAGTGAGATGAGTCCCGACACCCTCGTGATTCGCTCGGAAACCAGCTCATCTCCGATGAACTACAGTTACACGAAGAGTACAACCTATGTTGACGACGCCGGTACGCCCGTCTCCATGGAGACTGTTAAGTCCGGTATGCCGGTGACGGTTTACTACACCCGCGAAGGCGATCGCATGACCGCTACCAAAGTAGTAGTTCGGAAAACCACGACGACGACCGGAACGCCCATGATCGAAAGGCAACAGACCAGGACCACGACGACGACCGGAGCGCCCATGATCGAAAGGAAACAAACCAGGACCACGACGACGACCGAGACTAAGTAGTTAATCGAGCCAGTACAAAGTTCAGCAGCCCGCAGGGAATGTCTCTGCGGGCTTTTCGTTTTCGGCGGGCGGAACAACATTCGGCTGATCACTGCAACGAGCAAAAATCTCGCAGAGTGCTTCAAGAATCTATAGGATCGGTATAGCTTCAATGTTAATATTTGAATGTGGCTATATGCATGAAACGCAGCAATCTTATTGATGCGTGGGCAAGGCAGGTGTTGATGGTGCAGGGAAAGAGGGCTGATGTGCCTCTCGGCTGTGCAGGTCCCGCTGCTGGCGGCGGGTTTCGTGGAACGGGAGGAGCTGCCGTTCCAGAGCGAAGTAAGTGGGGAAGGACGCTGAAATGAAAAACCGAATCGCATGCATCCTCATGACCGTTTACCTGTTCGCTATGTTTGTTACTCCGGCTGCTGCCCTGGAAGAATACTTGGCCAGGCAGGTCTTGGCGGAGATCAATCTGGCCCGTACCGAACCGCTCAAGTTTGCCGGATTTCTTCGCGAGTTTCGCAGGTGTTTTCAAGGGAAGTCCTACCGGATGCCGGGAACGAGCACCCTTATCGAGACCAGCGAGGGCGTTGCCGCCGTTGATGAGGCGATTCGATTCCTCTCCCATCAGAAACCGCTGCCACCGCTGGTCTGGTCGGCGGGTCTTGCCGCCGCCGCGGCAGAGCTTACCCAAAAGCAGGGCAGGTCTGGCGCCACCGACCACGGCGGCATGTCGGGCAGTGGCCTGCGGAAGCGGATCGAGCGCCACGGGACATGGAGAAAACGGATCGGCGAAAGCATCGCCTATGGTCCGGACGCCCCCCGGACTATGGTCATGCTGCTGCTCATCGACGATGGGGTCTCGGACCGGGGGCACCGGAAAAACCACTTCAACCCCGCTTTCGGCAGCGCCGGAGTTGCCTGCGGCCCCCATCCCCGCTTTGGAGGTATGTGCGTCATCGATTTTTCGGACGGCTTCCGGGAGTGAATGCACAAGGAAAGAAAACCCCTATGAGCACGAAGAAATTAGAGACAGCCATTATACGTTTGGTCAAATGGAAAGCGGAGGTTTTTAAAGGGGTCACCTGTTAAAAGGCCCCTTGTCAAGGAATAATATTCCCCGCTTCCTGGCCCCAGGATACCATTGACTGCTTTCAGACCATTACATCCGTCATCACAATGCTCAGGGGAAACATTCTGCTCTGGGCAAACCATTCGAGTTCTTCAGCAAAACGCGCGCGTCTTGAGACACGTCAAAATATCGTGAGTATGTCCGTGCCTAATCGGTATTTCTACTTCCTTGCGGCGGGTAATGTTTTTGGCGATGCCGACGATCCCGAATTTTTCTCCGCCCCCGTACCGGCCCCATTTTCTCATTCCCGCACGTTGCTTTCCGCCATATGGATACTACAATTAAAAAACGAGCCGGGCATGGTTGCCCGCCGTAGAGCTATTTCCCGTTTCAAATAATGGGAGAGTCAATCAGTTTTCTGTCAATAAGGAGGAACACCATGATAAAAGCAATCCCGGAAGGATATCACAGCCTTACACCAATGTTCGTGTTCAAGGATGCCCGTAAGGCCATCGATTTCTACAAAAGGGCCTTCGGTGCGGAAGAGCGGTTCGTCTTGCCGGGGCCGGACGGCAAGGGTGTGATGCACGCCGAGGTCCGGATCGGTACCTCGGTTTTCATGATGGGCGAAGAAAACCCGCAATATCCCTGTAAAAGCGCAGAGACTATGGGCGGCTCTCCAGTCACTTTTTACCTCTATCTTGAAAACGTCGACGAGGCCTTCAAGATCGCCGTTGAGGCAGGCGCCGAGGTCCGAATGCCTGTCGCGGACATGTTCTGGGGAGATCGTATGGGAACTGTGCAGGACCCATTCGGGTACAGCTGGAGCCTCGCCAGCCATACCAAGGACCTGACGCCGCAGGAAATCCAAGAGGGCGCTCAGGCCGCTTGCGCTCAAATGGCGGGGAAATAAACCGCTAGGGAGGCGATCCGGAAAGGAAGTGGTCTATCAGACTGCTATTTCGGGGGGCACACCAGGCATAATTCTGCTCATGATTATGTATGGATGTGTCCAGAACCTCGGAGAAAAGGAGAAGAGGCATGGCCACAATACCAACACAAAGTTCCGCCGCGACGACCGCGGAGCGGGAGCTTGTCATCACGCGCATTTTCGATGCGCCGCGCACGCTCGTATGGAAGACATGGACAGAGCCGGAGGGCCTCATGCGCTGGTGGGGTCCGAAAAATTTCAGCGCGCCTTTTTGCAAGATTGACCTGCGCCTGGGCGGCGCATATCTCAACTGCATGCGATCACCCGAGGGCCAGGATTATTATAGTACGGGCGTTTATCGTGAAATCGTGGAGCCTTCGCTCCTCGTCTGCACCGACAGTTTTGCGGATGAGAAAGGCACTGTGGTCCCGGCTTCGCACTATGGCATGGGCGGAGACTGGCCGAAGGAATTACTGGTGACGGTGACGTTCGAAGAACAGGAAGGCAAGACAAGGTTCACCCTGCGGCATGTCGGCATCCCTGCGGGCGAGATGAGCGAATTGACCAAGGCCGGTTGGAACGAATCCTTCGACAAGTTGGCTGAAATCCTGGCGAAAGAAGAAGAACAAAAATGAGAAAAATAATCGTTTCAAATCACGCTACACTTGATGGCTTCTTTGCGGGTCCAGATGGAGAAATAGACTGGTTTGTCTGGGATGACGAAACGGCTGACGATGACAAAAATCTGCTGAGGTCGATAGATACCATCTTGTTCGGACGGGTGACGTATGAGCTCATGGCAGGTTATTGGCCAACTGTGACTACGGAAGATCCAATCGTTGCTGAGGTGATGAATAATTTACCCAAGATCGTTTTTTCCAAGACTCTGGAAAAGGTTGAATGGCAGAATTCGAGACTGGTCAGAGGAAATATTGCGGAAGAAATCACGATACTAAAACGACAGCCCGGTAAGGACATGGTGATATATGGTAGTGGCAGCATTGTCTCAACTCTTTCGCAATTGGGTTTAATTGACGATTATCGGCTTTTCGTCAATCCTGTTATCTTGGGCAGTGGAAAACCACTGTTTAAAGATCTTAAGAACAGGATCAATCTCAAACTCTTAGATGCTAAAACCTTTGCGTCAGGGACTGTTTCGCTTCATTATCAGTCGCACACTAAATAACGAGATGATTTTGTCGCAAAAATTACTTCAGGCATGCCTATGTCGCCCAATTGCCGAGCCCACTGACGGCAAACTCAGCAAAGGCTCGCGAGAAGGTGGACTCTGACGGAATATCGCTAAGGGCAATGAATCCACAGATCCGCCGAAGGTTTTTGGTCGCCCGGAGTGCATGCAGCAGGTCTCTTGTCATGGGGAGGCGATACAGCGCTTTTGCCACAAACGCTCTGGCCAAAGATTCCCGCTCAAAAACTTACGGCCCAGCCACTGGGTTGCTGCTTTCTTCGGGGCATACCTTTCGACCTGGACAAACTTGAGGACTGTTACCAGTCGTTTGTTCCTGCCCGGTGAGAAGAGTATCCAGGCTTTCGTTGAGATGGGAAAATAGACTTCTTTGGACACAGCCCATCAACCATGATATCTTCTCTTTGAGCTTCAAGGAAATGCCTTGAAGCTCAATTTAGTATTACAGCTCAACAATCTCTGTTTTTTTGTAGAATTTCGTGGAAAAACGAATCGACAGCCAGTTTGATAAGTCAGTGACGGGCTGGTTCCTGACCCTGCGCTGGGGGACGGTTCTGTGCCAGATCCTCCTCTTTGTAGCGGTGCGTTTCCTGTTTGCCATGGCGGTGCCGGTTCTGGTCCTGGGGCT
>JANOIV010000211.1:0-2539 GCA_031407875.1 Desulfobulbaceae bacterium
TGCTTTTACAATATTGAAAGAAACCGAGAACTTCAATGACCATGAAACACAAATCACCCACCCTTTTCCTGCTCTTCAACCATACCCTCACCGCAGCCCAGGAGGCCGATGCCCGTCTGTCCCTCGGCGTCAACCTTATAATCGAGCCGCCGATAAGCATCCGGATGATCTGGGCGCAGGTGCCGCCGGATGTCGACGAGTTAACCGGCTATCTTGCCCCGGTCTTTTCCTGGCTGGCGGGGGAGGCCCGGCCCGGCGATTTCGCCTTGATCCAGGGGGAGTTCGGTGCCACCTGCCTGGCGGTCGGGGCGGCCTTGCGCCTCGGCTTGGTTCCGGTCTACTCCACGACCCGGCGGGAGGCGATGGAAGAACATCTGCCGGATGGCCGGGTCGAGATCCAGCACACCTTTTCCCATGTCCGCTACCGGAGATATGGATCATGACAATTTCATGGGTCGACTGTCAAAGGGTCTTTCCGTAGTTTTTCCCGAGGCTCGGTTGGCCTGCCGCCAGTACCGCACTTGATTTTGTACGCCTCGTGTGCTAACATTCTTACCGGTACATATTCACAACTATGGAGGTTTATCATGCCGAGTATCCCCCTCACAGCGACCCGCAGGGCTCGTTCCGGCCGTTTGGGGCTCCGGACAACTCCCGAGCAGGAGACCATTTTACGACGGGCCGCGGCGGTCAGTCATAAGTCACTGACTGAATTTGTTCTGGAAAGCGCCTGTCTGGCAGCGGAACAAACCTTGCTCGATCAACGCCTGTTTATGGTCTCAGACGGCCAGGCCAGTGCCTTGCTCGAACTGTTGGACCGTCCCGCTGAAGAGAATGCCGGCCTGCGGGATCTGTTCGCCAAACCCGCGCCCTGGAACATCTGATGGTCATTACCGGCCCGCTGGCCCTCGATGCCAGTGATCGGTTTGAATCTTTCGATTGCGGTAATCGGGCATTAAATGACTGGTTGTTCCATCACGCTCGCCAAGCCCTGGCGAGTGGTTCGGCCAGGACTTTTGTGGTGACCGAAGGCGAACAGGTAGTCGGTTATTTCAGTCTGACGGCAGGCCAGGTCGATACCATGACGGCACCGGTCAGGGTGAGCAAGGGCATGGGCCGCTATCCCATCCCTGTTGTCATCCTGGCACGCCTGGCAGTATCTCTCCACGTCCAGGGGCGGGAAATCGGTCGGGGGTTGTTACAGGATGCGATCCGCCGAACCCTCATGATTGCCGAGCAAGCCGGAATCCGCGCCATGTTGACTCATCCTGTTGATGAAAACGCATCGCGTTTCTACCAGCGTTTCGGCTTTATTCCCTCTCCCCTGCGCGAACAGCAATTGCTGCTCCTGCTGAAGGATGCACGCCGTTCAATGACATCAAAATAAAAGTGTTTCTTAAAATGGTAGCCGGCAGAGGCAACTGTGGTGCCAGGTCGGAAGAGTCGCAGCATGTTCACGGCTCCTTGCGCTGGATAGCCGTAATCCGGGACAGGTGCTTTTTATCGTAGGAGAAAATTTCGCTGACATTATGACGCTCCATGACCGCCACGATATAGCCGTCGATGAAATCGATGTTCCGGGCCATATAGTGTTCGACCGCCTTTTCCACCAGAGGACCGTTGATGACCTCAAGGCCCGGCGTGGCGAGGATGGCTTTGATCATTGGCCCAATGGCACTATTGCCCAGTTTGTAGAAGGATTCAAGAACCCAGACCACCTCGGCAATGACCAGCTCGGTGGTCATCAGTCGCTCTTTCCCCTTGGCGGCCAGATCCAGGAGCTTTTCCACCCTGTCGGCCTTAGCCGGATCATCGTTGGTGAGATAGCGGATAAAAATATTTGCGTCGAGGAAACTCGCATTCATGACATTTCCTCGATGGTCCGACGCCCCACCGCGTCCTTGGCTGCCTGCCGTTCTCCGTCAGGGTCTCCGCTGCCGGTCACGGAACCGCGAAAGTCACGGAGGGTCTTCACCGGAATGAGGATAATTCTATCCCCTTCAGTGATAAAATCGACCCTGTCGTTGGCATGAAGCCCATATTTTTTTCTGATCGATACCGGAATCGTAACTTGACCTTTTGTGGTTACCGTTGAGATCATTTTCTACCTCCTGTTGAATGACTTACTTTTATAATATGGTAAGAAACCCTGGACGTCAAGAGCTATGAACCCTATGCCCCCGTCCTGTTCCTCCTCTTTAACCATACCCTCACCGCAGCCCAGGAGACCGATGCCCGCCTTTCCTTCGACGTGGGTCGCCTTGGCCGCATTGTCTTGCCACCTCCTGAGATCAGCAGATTATGGCTGGAAATTCCACCTGCTGCCGAGGAACTTACCGCTCATCTTGGCCCGGTCTTTGCCCGGCTCGCCGCGAGGCAGTGGAAGAACACACCCCGTATGGCCGGTCCACCTCCACCACACCTTTTCCCCTATCCGCTATCGGAGATATGAACCATGAGCGCAGAGAAACAAAAAACTGACCGGGAGAGGATCCATACAACAAAAAATTGATACTACCTCTCTGTTCCGGGTAGAATA
>JANOIV010000212.1:0-6565 GCA_031407875.1 Desulfobulbaceae bacterium
CTACCAGCGTTGCCCAGAAGGATCTGACGACTGAATATGCCATGGATGTGGAAGGCGTTAAAGACGTTAAAAATGAGATGACAATATCACCTGCCGCAATGAAGACAGGTAACAAAACAATGGCCAAAAAGATGGATACCATGGGCGAAACCATTGATGATGTGTCCATCACCGCCCTGGTCAAAACGACATTGCTCAATCATCGCTCGACAAGCGCCCTCAATACCAAAGTCCATACGGAAGATGGTGTGGTCACGTTGGCAGGCAAAGCCACGACCGCGGCTGGAAAGGACCTGGCCGGCAAATTCGCGAGTGACGTTCACGGTGTAAAGGATGTCATCAACAACATGGCGGTCGAGTAAGTCGAATCAAGGACCAACATTTTTAACAGGAGGACGAATCATGTCAATTGGCACAATCTTACTCATAATTCTCGTACTGGCACTTGTGGGAATGATCCCTGTGTGGCCGCATAGCCAGTCGTGGGGCTATGCGCCCAGCGGCGGGGTCGGGCTGATAGTTCTTATCCTTGTAATCCTGGTTGTATTGGGCAAAATCTAGTCAAAACTCTTAAAGAGCTATCACCAACCGCCCGTACAAGGAGTTGAACAATTAAACAACGCATATTATCCATTCCAAGTGAGGGAAGTAGCATGTCTAAAAGCAAAAATATCAACCGCAGCACCGTCTTGGCCGTAACTCCCGCCGGATCACCGATTTCCGAAAACTTCCGTTTTGAGGAGAGCGCCGTGCCAGTACGTTCAACCTCCCCGAGGTATCCGCTCGTGATTTCAACGCCGCGTACTACTCCGGTGGTCATGGGCCCCTGTGAGTTCTGGTCGAAGACCCTGATCGAAACGATGTTTGCAGCGGCCAAACGGCTAGCCTCCGTTTGCCCTGCAGCAGGCGTAGCAGGCCCCCATCCCCAGACAGCCGATGGTACCCCCGTGGTGCAGTAAAACGGTTGCCGTCTTCACCAAAACCGAGGAGCAAGCGGTCGAAATGGCCTAGGTTGTCCTCTTCCCGGTTGAGGCATCGGGAAGGCAGGTTGTAATGTTTAAAGGAAATCATGATGAAAAGGCTTGGTATGTTTCTGTTAACATTGGCACTGGCGAGCATTGCCTGTGCCAAAGCTATCATTACCAAACAAGCTGATGTCCATTCCGGTCCCGGCATGGAAGGAAAACAACGTGGCACGCTCAAGGCCGGAGATGAACTTGGCAAGGCCGATACATTCGATGAGAGCTACAACGTACAGGTTTCTGAAGGAAAGTTGGGGAGCATGAGCGCATTTGCAGAGGTCCCTGCTGATGAAGAACGCCTGATCAAAGACATGGCAGTTATATTACAAGAAAAGATGGCCAAGGATTATCGCGAAGGCCAAACCGAACGTGACGCGCACCCAAAAAATCTGGCCTGCCTGCAAGCAGAATTCATTGTGGAACCGAACATCCCGGCGGGGCTTAAGGCAGGAATATTTCAGTTTCCGCAAACCTATCCCGCTTGGATTCGAATTTCCAGTTCAAGCGGTAAGATCCAGTCGGACAAAATAAAAGATGTCCGTGGTTTTGCCATAAAAATCATGGGGGTCAAAGGGGAGCGATTTCAGAGGCAAAACGAGGAGAAGGAAACTCAGGACTTTATATTAATGAGCTATCCGATCATGCCGTTAGGAACGGTCAAACTGTTCCATGAGGCGGTGTACTACAGCATCAAATGGTCGCCTCTGGTCTTTTTTTCTCGGCTGGTTGCGTCCGGCAACTTTCATATACTGAATGAACTGCGTAAGGCCCGGCAAAACCAAACCTCTCCGTTGGACATCCGCTATTGGAGTACGACTCCGTATCTCTACGGGAGAGATCACAGTGTGAAATATTCCCTCGTCCCCACGTCGCACCTGAAAAGCTCTCTGCCGCCAATTCTTACTGATCATTATCTCACTGAAAATATGGAAAAACACCTGACAGCATATGAGGCACGATTTGATTTCATGATACAAGTGCAAAAAGATCCTGACCGGATGCCGGTTGAGGATGCCGGTGTGGAATGGAGCGAAAGGGAATCCCCCTTTATCAAAGTGGCCACACTTCGCATTCCTCCCCAAGCTTTCCGTACCAGGGAACGTGAGGAGCTGGCTGAGGATTTGTCGTTTTCCCCGGCGCATTCCTTGATTGAACATCGACCGATCGGCGGTCTTAACCGGGCGAGGGTCGAAATATACCGGTATTTATCCGAATTTCGCCATAAGCAAAACAACAAGCACCTGATAGAACCCGGCAACCCACTTACCAAGGAGATCGATCATGAGCAAAGATATGACAAAGAGTGATTCTGGAAAACGCACACAGGAAAAAAGCTCGTCTCACAGCCAAGACTCACAATGGGCCGCCGGCGGCGAACTGCATCAGCTCGCCGGTGAAAAGCACCCAGCACTCACCACCAACGAGGGTGTCGCGATTTCCGATAATCAAAATTCGCTCAAGGCCAATCCGCGCGGGCCTACGCTTCTGGAGGATTTCATCCTCCGAGAAAAAATCACCCATTTCGATCACGAGCGAATTCCTGAGCGGATCGTGCATGCGCGAGGGACCGGCGCACATGGCTTCTTCGAACTGACCACTTCGTTGAAAAAGTACACCACCGCCAGGATACTCACCGAGGTAGGTGAGAGGACACCTGTGTTTACCCGCATATCGACCGTTGCCGGCGGTGCGGGTTCGGTAGACACCCCGCGCGACGTCCGCGGCTTTGCCGTCAAGTTTTACACCAAGGAAGGCAACTGGGACCTGGTCGGCAACAACATCCCGGTATTTTTCATCCAGGATGCCATCAAATTCCCCGACCTCATCCATGCCGTAAAAATGGAACCCGACCGCGGCTTTCCGCAATCGGCAAGCGCGCACGACACCTTCTGGGATTTCATCTCGCTCACGCCTGAATCCATGCATATGGTGATGTGGATCATGTCTGATCGAACCATACCGCGTTCGCTGCGGATGATCGAAGGCTTTGCTGTGCATAGTTTCCGGCTGATTAACGACGCAGGCGTTTCAACCTTCGTTAAATTCCACTGGCGGCCCAAGCTCGGCATGCAGTCCACCCTTTGGGATGAGGCCGTCAAGATCGCCGGCGCCGATCAGGACTTCCATCGCCGCGATATGTTCGTGGCCATCGCGGCGGGTAATTTCCCCGAGTGGGAGTTCGCGGTGCAGCTTTTCACGCAGGAGGAAGCGGACAGATTCCCGTTTGATCATCTGGATGCGACCAAGCTGATTCCCGAAGAACTGGTGCCCCTGCAAGTGATCGGCCGCATGGTGCTGGATCGCTGGCCGAACAATTTCTTCGCCGAAACCGAACAGGTTGCCTACTGTCCGTCCCATGTCGTGCCGGGCATCGATTTCTCGAATGATCCCCTGTTACAGGGCCGCTTGTTCTCTTACCACGACACCCAGCTTTCGCGCCTGGGTTCGGCCAATTTTCACCAGATCCCGATCAACGCGCCCAAGTGCCCGTTCGCCAACAATCAACGCGACGGACATATGCAGATGGGGCAACCGACGGGCCGTGTTGCCTATGAACCCAGCTCCTTGTCTGAAAACTCGCCACACGAGACGAAGGCGATGGGCTTTCATAGCGCTGCAATAACTGAAACGGGCGAGAAAGGCCGCATCCGTGCCGACAGCTTTGCCGACCACTACAGCCAGGCGCGGCAGTTCTATCTCAGCCAAACAGTATATGAGCAGGCGCACATCGCCTCGGCGCTCGTGTTTGAGCTTTCCAAGGTCGAACATATGCACGTGCGTGAGGCGATGGTCGGTCACCTGCGACACATCGAAAAAGACCTCGCTATTCGGGTCGCAGCAGGCCTTGCGTTCGACAAAATGCCCGATGCGCCGGCGGTCGCAGCACCTGTGCAGGAGATGGTGCCTTCGCCCGCCTTGCAGATCATCGGCAAGATGAAAGACACGCTCATGGGGCGCGCGATCGGCATCCTGATCGCCGATGGTTCAGACGGCGCTGTAGTCAAGAAGATAAAAAAAGCCGCGAAACATGCGGGTGCTACAGTGAAGATCATCGCCCCCAAAGTGGGCGGCGTAAAGCTTGACGATGGCCAGGTGCTGGCAGTTGACGGACAACTGGCAGGGACGCCTTCGGTGCTCTTCGACGCAGTCGCCGTCATCCTCTCCGACACAGGTGCAAAGGCACTGTCGAGGGAAAGCGCCGCGATCGACTTCGTGCGCGACGCCTTCGCTCATCTCAAGGCAATCGCCGTCGATAAAGGCGGCCAGGCGCTGTTGAAAATTGCCAATGTCGGACACGACGCGGGCGTCGTGGATGTAAGCGACAAAGACGCATTTGTTGCTGCGGCAAAGACCCGCCAGTGGGACCGGGAAAAGTCCGTTCGGACATTGGCATAACTGGCAGTTCCCTACTGAGACGAGCGAGGAAATTCGGTGGGAGTGGTGACCGACATAGGAAGCCGACGATTCCTGCTAAATTGAATAAGGCAAATAATGAGCACGATTGAGAGGGGCGGTCAGGTAGGATAACACCCATCATACACCCTCATGTTTCTCGCTTAAGGTGTTGACGTGACAGAGAAATATGTCGACCAAAGTCAATCAAAACACAAAGGAGAATTACCATGAAAAGACTCATGACCCTGATTGCAGTTATTACCGCTTCCTTGATTGGTGTCGCCTCTATGGGCTACGCCATGGAGGCTACTGCCAAGGAGAAGCCGGCCGTCGAACTCAAGATGGCTATGCGAAAGTTGTGGGAAGATCACATCATCTATACCCGCAACTATATCATTAGCGCATTGGCCGGTCTTCCCGACGGCGATGCCGTTGCCAAGAGGTTGCTCGCAAATCAGGATGATATCGGTGATGCAATCAAGCCGTATTATGGTGGTGATGCGGGTAAGAAATTGTCGGCGCTTCTGCACGACCATATTCTCATCGCCACGGAAGTAGTCAAAGCAGCGAAGGGTGGCGACAAGGAGCAACTTGCGGCCGCTCAGGCAAAATGGTCTTCAAACGGTAAGGATATCGCCGCCTTCCTGAGCAGTGCAAATCCTAATTGGCCCCGAAAAGACCTGGAAAAGATGTTGCAGAAACACTTGGATCTGACGACGGGCCAAGTCGTGGGCAGGCTCCAGAAGGATTGGCCGAAAGACATAGAATCATATGACGAGGGTCACCTCCATATGCTGATGTTTGCCGACATGCTCACTGATGGGATTGTCAAGCAGTTCCCGGCCAAGTTCAAAAAATAGGTCGATTTAAGCGGGTTGCGCAATGCATTGGGTCACGCCAAGGGCATTGCGTGCTTGAAGACCTGGCGACGTCCTGCGGCGAAGCGGTTCGCAGCGGTGGGTGAAGAAATGAATAAAGTAGAGAAGTTGCCAGTGGATGAAACCTGTAATCACCTATCACTCAACAAAATGAGGTTGTGCAATGCGATATCACGTTCTGGCGACTGACTATGACGGAACTCTTGCCCAGGATGGCCGCGTCGACGCAGCCACCGTGGACTCGCTCCGTAAACTCCTGGAGACTGGTCGTCGATTGGTCATGGTGACGGGGCGCGAGTTGCCGGAATTGTTACGCGTCTTTCCGGAGATCGACTTGTTCGAATGGATCGTGGCGGAAAATGGCGGTTTGCTCTACCGGCCCTCAACAAAGGAAGAAAAATCACTTGCCGAGCCACCGAGCGACAGTTTTGTGCAGGCCCTGCGCGATAAAGACGTCGGTCCCATATCTGTCGGACGCGTCGTTGTCGCCACCTGGGAGCCGCATCAGGACACGGTCATCAATACAATTCGCGATCAAGGGCTGGAACTGCAGCTCATCTTCAATAAAGGGGCGGTGATGGTCCTGCCCGCCGGTGTCAACAAAGCCAGCGGCTTGATTGCGGCGCTGCAGGAGATGGATATTTCGCCACATAATGTGGTCGGTATCGGCGATGCGGAGAACGACCATGCGTTTTTACGATTATGTGAAGTGTCCGTGGCCGTGGCCAATGCCCTTCCGGCCGTAAAGGAAACGGCAGATCTCGTCACCGCAGGGGATCACAGCCAGGGCGTCTGCCAGTTGATCGAGGGACTGGTCGCAAATGATCTGGCAGATCTGAATCTGAGCCTGCAGAGACATCATCTCGAGCTGGGGACATGCGATGACCAAAAAGTGCTGCTGTCCCCATACGGACAGAGCGTCTTGATCTGCGGCCCATCGGCGAGTGGCAAATCGACTGTCGCGACGCGTATCGTCGAATCCCTGCAGGAACAGCAGTATCAGTTCTGTTTGATTGATCCGGAGGGGGATTACGACGAATTCGAAGGAGCGGTCATGTTCGGAGGTCCGAGGGCGGCTCCCGCTAAAGATGAGATCCTGCGCTTACTGGAAGATCCGGATGCGAATGCCGTCGTCTGTCTGACTGGCTTGCCCATTGCCGATCGTCCGCCGTTTTTCTTGCGACTGCTGTCGCAACTGCTGCAGATGCGTTCACGAACGGGTCGACCGCACTGGCTGATTCTTGATGAGGCCCATCATCTTATGCCGGC
>JANOIV010000226.1:0-5010 GCA_031407875.1 Desulfobulbaceae bacterium
CACTTTGGAAAGCAGCAGGGCCGCCGTCCTGTCGAATCCCGGTCCTTCCGAGTGGACTTCGAGAACCTCGGGGTGAAAACAGGATACCAGGTTGAGCATGGCCGACAGGATGGCCATCGGCGGGGCGGACATCGGGAAACCTGAAAAATGGTGTTCGAGGTTGGTGTGGATCGGCGCATGCTCCGATATGGCTGCCCGAAACTGCTCAAGCTGGGCCGGAGTGGGCAACTCGCCGTAGAGGATCAGATAGGCGACTTCCACGAAGGTGGCCTGTTCGGCGATTTCCTCAATGGGATAGCCGCGATAGCGCAGGATGCCGTTTGAGCCGTCGACATAGGTGATTGCCGAATAGCATGAGCCGGTATTGCCGTAGCCGGGATCCATGGTGATGTAGCCGGTCTTTGCCCGAAGTTCCTGGATGTCGATGCATTTTTCGTTTTCGCTGCCGGTAACCACCTCGAACTCATAACTCTTGCCACCGACTGTCAGGGTTGCCTTGTCATTCATGATCGCTCCGTTGTTGTGGATAATACGTTTCCCAAATTCAGTTTGGTTTTTTTGCGCTTATAAAAAGAGATTGAAATCCCCCTTCCCTGGCTGTCGTACAGGGATGGCAAACCGAAACCGGTTCATCCACCCCTGTTTCTCCCCACTCCTTATCCGTCTATCCTTTTCCCATAGCCGCCAACACCTTGTTCGGCGTCAGGGGAAGGGCGCGTAGCCGGCCGTCCTTGAGGGTGATGGCACCGCATAAACCCTTGCCACAGCCGAACTTGGTGCCGGTGAGCTGCAGTTGTTCACGCAACACCCAGAGCAGGGGAGTATCGGCTGCTACGGAGACCTCGATTTTTTTGCCGTTTACGTCCAGTGTGATCATTTTTTCCTCCCATTGCAAATTACAGACGGCCACTTCCTCGTTGCGGGAAATACCTTCAGGTTGCGGACCAGCGCCTTCGGCGGCGTGGCCATGTTGTGTCCGGAAAATCTTCTGACTGGACCAAATTCTTCAACATGGCTCCATGTTGTATATAAGGATATCGCAAGACAATACGGCTTTGCAAGGAGTAAGACAGTTCGGGCTTTTTTGCGGGCTTTTGAAATTTCAGGTAAATACGCAAATAACGAATGAAAGGTTGCAGTCAGTCTTGCCCGCTGATCAAACGCCTTGCGGATTTGTCGTCCTATGATATTGATGTATACTGTACCTGAGAGGGGAAAGTTTTTTCCAGCAGAGATGCATATTGCGATAGCCGAGAGGCATCGTTTCCCGTCAGTCCTTACCAGGAAAATATATGAGCACAGACACGACCCAGAAGCCCAGGGTGAAGACCCATATCGATTTTCAGGCCATGACCCAGGTCTTTGACCAGGCAACCCGGGAAGACCGGCAATTTCTCTTTGAATACGAGGTCTACACCCTGCTGCGTCATCTCGGTTCCGAGACGCCGCCGCGCAGCATTCTGCTTCTGGGCGGCAGCCGACCCTCCGATGAAGAGCTGCTGGCCCTGCCCGGCGACCGGGTCGTCCTGAAGATCGTCTCGCCCTATATCGTCCATAAGAGCGATGTCGGCGGGGTGCGGATCATCCCCAAACAGCCGGACAAGATCCGCTCGACCTGGCGGCGGATGATGTATGAGGTGGCCGAGAGTTATGCCGACCGCATCGAACGCCATCCCCGGCATGCCCCCCAGCGCTATCGCGGCCTCGCGGGCGAGGCGCTGGTCTCGGCCATAGCGCTGGATATCCGCGGTGTGCTCGAGGTCCAGTTCATGCCGCCCGATTCCGAGACCTTCGGCAAGGAGCTGATCGTCGGTCTGCGCAACAGCCGGGAATTCGGCATGATTCTCACCGCCGGTGTCGGCGGCACCGACACGGAGCTGCTGGCCGATAATTTCAAGAAGAATCGGGGGATTATTTCGGCCTCCACCGAGCTGAACGACGAGGAGGCCTTTTTCGAAATCTTCCGGCGTACCGTCTCCTACAAGATACTGGCGGGCAAGACCCGGAGCCAGAAACGGGTGGTTTCCGATGAACAGCTTATCGAATGCTTCGCCGCCTTTATCCAGGTAGCCAACCATTTTTCCCCGACCAACCCGGCGGCCCCGTTTCTCATCGAGGAACTGGAGATCAATCCCTTTGCCTTTGTCGATTTCATGATGGTGCCGCTGGACGGCATGTGCCGCTTTTCGCTGCCGGGTAAATCGGTTAAGGCCGCTCGGCCGGTGGCCAAGATCCATACCCTCCTGCACCCGGAGCGGATCGGCATAGTCGGGGTCTCCACCAGCCGCCACAATTTTGGCCGGGTTATCCTGAAAAATGTCCTGTCCCACGGTTTCCCGGCAGAAAAGGTGGTGGTCATCCATCCGACTGCCTCCGAGGTCGACGGTGTCCGCTGTGTCGCACGTCTCAAGGACCTGCAGCACAGGCTCGATCTCCTGGTGGTGGCGGTGGCGGCAGAGGCCGTGCCGGGGCTGGTTGACGATATCATCGAGAGCGGGCTGACCGAATCTGTCCTGCTTATCCCCGGCGGCCTGGGTGAGACCAAAGAGAGCGAGGCCCTGGCCGAGCAGGTCATGGCCCGGATCAATGCAGGGCACAGCCTGGGCACGGGGCCGGTCTTTCTCGGCGGCAACTCGATGGGTATTATTTCCCACCCCGGCGGTTACGACACCTGGTTCATCCCCGAGGAAAAACTCGCCAAACAGCGCGGCAAGCACCGGCGCAATTCGGCCTTTATCAGTCAATCCGGGGCTTTTATGGCGACTCGTATGAGCCGGACCCCGGAGATGGACCCGGCCTATCTGATTTCGGTCGGCAACCAGAACGATCTGACCCTGGGCGACCTCATGGCCTATTTCCGGGAGCACCCCGATATCGAGGTGATCGGCGTCTACTGCGAGGGCTTCAACGACCTGGACGGTGTGCATTTCACCAGGGCGGTACGCCAGGCCGTGCTGGCCGGCAAGGAGGTGATCTTCTACAAGGCCGGCCGCACCCCTGAAGGCAAGACCGCCACCTCAAGCCATACCGCCTCGCTGGCCGGCGATTATACGGTATGCGAATCATGCCTGACCCAGGCCGGGGCCATGGTGGCCCAGTCGTTCAGCCAGTTCACCGACCTCTATATGCTGGCCCGCCATTTGCACGGCAAGACCATTACCGGCAACCGCCTGGCCGCCGTCTCGACGGCGGGCTACGAGGCGGTGGGCATGGCCGACAATATCCATGCCGATGACTTCGACCTGCACATGGCCGTTTTCAGCCAGGAGACCCGCCAGCGCATCCAGCAGGCCCTGGTGGCCTGCCGGCTGGAGAAGCTGGTGGAGGTGAAGAATCCCCTGGATATGAATCCGGCGGCAACCGACAGCCTGCTGCACGAGGTGGTGGATGTCCTGGCGACGGACAGGGGTGTCGATCTGGCCGTCATCGGCATCATTCCCCTGGCACCCGCCATGTCCACCCTGGAGCGGGACGATCACGGCGGAACCGGCATTGCCGATCTCATCCTGCCCATCGTTGCCTCCTGTCCCCGGCCGATCATTGCCGTAGTGGACGGCGGCAGCATGTATGACCCCTTTGCCAAAGACCTGCAGGACAGGGGCATGGCGGTATTCAGGGACGCGGATCGGGCCGTGCGGGCCGTCGCCATCTATGTCCAGGCCCGGCTTGCGGCGGAAAACCTGCGACGCAGGCAGGGCTAGGATTATCCTTTAAAAAACCTCGTCAGGATGGAAAATCCCGACGGCAGATTCCTGTCTCAATCCGGGAGGATTGTCAGGGAGAGTATCAGTTCTTATAGTGAGGTTACAGGTGGATTTTCACCACCAGGTTTTTTGCAGGGATGGTTTTGAAATGAGGTGGTACTATGGATGTAGCAGGTACTCCCCAAACAGCAGCGGAGCTTTCGGTGTTGAATGCGGCCATCAGGCAGCCTGAACTTGCCCTTGAACTCCTTGCCAGGACTGTGGATACCATGACCGGCCCCGAGTTGCAGGCCCAAACAGTTGAGGCGACCGCGAGCTCTATGCAGGGCACGATCATCGATATTCAGGCCTGACCGGAGGGGGTGCCGATGAAAAAAAGGGGAGGGGAAATGCAAGTCATCATGGATCTCTGTGTGGTGCCGATGGGCGTCGGGGTTTCGGTCTCGGAATATGTGGCGGCCTGCCAGGAGGTTCTGGCCGAGGCCGGTCTGAAGACCAGCCTGCATGCCTACGGCACCAATATCGAAGGGGAGTGGGACGCAGTTATGGCGGCGGTGAAAAAATGTCACGAACGGATTCATGCCATGGGGGCGCCACGGATCACCACGACTATCAAGCTCGGCACCCGCACTGATCGCCGGCAGAGCATGGCGGATAAGGTCAACAGCGTGCTGGCGAAGATGGAGGGGAAAATTGCCGCAAAGTGAAACATCCCGGTTACAATTCAATAAACCGTCGTGCAAAAATAACCGTAACATTGGACGCTCGATTTGACGGGATGATCGACTTGGTATACAGTCTATTGTCCTGAATTTCTTTTCTTTCTTCAAGGTCTGGCCGGTGCAGAGATTCCTTGCGGTTTCCGCTCAGGGGTTTTTGCGACGTACCGAGACGGAATGACTTCTCCTTCCCGGCCTTTTTACTCTGCAGGTTTTGACCGGATTCGCACGTTATGGACACTCCCCAGGCAGATATTCAGGTAGTTTCGCCTCATCTTGAGCAGAAACGGTTGATCGAATTCCTGGAATCCCTGCATCGCGTTTGTAAGATCGGCACCTACTACCCGGCCGGCCATGCTGTGCTTGATCAGGCCGCCGCGCAATTCCAGCGAAACCTGGGGGAGATTGCCGATACGAACCGCTTGGTGCTCATTGAATTGAAGGGAGAGAGCCTTTTTGTCGAGGATATCGAGATATTGACGGCGACCAATGCCGTGCGGGAGTTCAAAAAACTCCTCCTCGATCTCGGCATAGGGACAGTGGAGATCGATCGGGCCATCCTCCTTCCTGAACTCATGCAGTTTGTC
>JANOIV010000076.1:0-9652 GCA_031407875.1 Desulfobulbaceae bacterium
GTTCGAGAGAGTTTTGCCGGCGGCAAGATACTAATCGGGATGATTCGTAGGGTTGCGAGCTTTGCTGCCACCCATACGGTCAAACGAACCATCCTTGATCAACGCAGTAAAGGAGAAGTGAATGCAGCATATTCTTGATCAACTTATCAATACCCTGGAACAGGGACAATCGGTGGTGCTCTGTGCCATTGTCCGCAACCTCGGCTCGGCACCCAGGACCTCGGGCGCGCGGATGCTCGTCCTGGCCGACGGTACTATTGCCGGCAGTGTCGGCGGCGGCGCTCTGGAAGGGGACTGCCAGGCCAAGGCCAGGGAGCTTTTTCAAGGCCCGCCCTCCTTTGCCGTGCTGAATTTTGCCCTGAATGCCACCTCCGCCGCCGAGCAAGGCATGGTCTGCGGCGGTTCGGTCTCGGTACTGCTGCATCGCGTGGAACCCGTTATGCGTGAGCTGTTTCAACAGATGCGCAGAGAATTCATCCGGGGCAAACGACCAATGCTGCTGACCCTATTACCCCAAGATGGCGTACCGCCCCGGTTGCTCTTCCTGGATTCCGAGGAAGACGGTGATGTACCCGCAGAGCTGCTGGCGGAGATCCTCCGTAAGAGTCGAAGGGCACCGTTTCTGCTAGAGTATCAAGGCCGGGAGGTGTTCGTCGAACCGCTGGTACCTCCAGGGCGCGTCCACCTGGCGGGTGCAGGACACGTGGCCCTGGCCACGGCCAGGATCGCCGCCTTCGTAGGGTTTGAGGTGGTGGTCATGGATGATCGGCAGGAGTTTGCCAACACTGATCGCTATCCCGAGGCCCGGGAAGTGCGGGTTCTTGACTCCTTCACCGCTTGCCTGAGCGATCTCGGACCAGACGATTATGTGATCATCGTCACCCGCGGCCACCTCCATGACCGGGAGGTGCTGGCCCAGGCCCTGCGCACCGCCGCCGGATATATCGGCATGATCGGCAGCCGGAAAAAACGAGAGGCCGTCTATGATTCGCTGCGCAGTGCAGGCTTCAGCGAGGTGGATCTGGCCCGGGTGCATTGTCCCATTGGCCTTGCCATCGGGGCGGATACCCCGGAGGAGATAGCCCTCAGCATCATGGCCGAACTGGTTCAGGTACGGGCGGGAATGAACGGATGAATTTCGCTGCGGCCATTTTGGCGGCCGGATACTCCCCGCAGATCAGGAGGCTACCGGGCCATCGGGGCCGCTTTACCAACGCTTTCGTATTGCAATCTATGGTGGAAAGGCCTTAGGACGAAGCATTGAGGAAATCCTAGGTTCAGAGCTGCTAAAATGACCACCATCTATCTCATCCGTCATGGGAAATTCCCTAATCAAAACAGCACCGTTTTATCGGTCAGCCGGATTTGTCTCTAACCGAGCGAGGTCGGGAACAGCTATCCCGAATCGCCTGTTATCTGGCCACTTAATCTAGAGTAAACCGGGTTCTATTGTGTCGGATTCTTGGAATGCTGCTTGATTTAATATGGAATTACCAGCCGATGAGCATCCTGCTGTGGTTGGGCAGGGCTGTCTTGATTTTCACTGCTACGACATAAGAGGCCCAGATCACCAGGGCGGTGAAGAGCGGCAGGAGATGCAGGCCGTAAAGGTCTTTGTAGCTGTCCTGCACCAGGGAAACGGCAAAGATGAACCAGCCATGCAAAAAATAGATGGAAAAGCTTGAGGCGGCCAGGGTCTTCAGGATCCTGCTGTCCACCTCTTCAAATCTGTGCAGGAAGACCATGCAGAAAAGACTGAGCAGCATTTTCTGCATGATGTTGATATCGATACCGTTGTAGGCAAATGGCGGTTTCTGCAGATTGCCGGAGGCCTCAAAGATCAGGGCCTGGAGGATCGCCAGAAAGAGCACGCCGGCCAGCAGGTACCACAGCCTCCCTGATAGATTCGTATATATCCGTTCCTTCTCCATCGAGCAGAGGATGCCGAACAAATATACAGGGAGGAAAAAGACCACCGATTGCAGGACCGAGTAATTGTTGACCGGTCGATGCATGAAAACCGAGACGACGAGGAAGAGACAGACGATCCAGATCTTTCTGCGGCTGCTGCAGTGTATGAACCGGATAAACAGGGGCGAGAGAAGAAAGATGCCCATAATGAAGGGGATGTACCAATAGGCAAACACCCCGCCGGTCCAGAGATAGAGCAAGGCCGGTCGGATGATCTGATCGAAGAGTGTGTCTTCCCGGCCATAATAAAATTCGGGAAAGGGTTGGTGAACAAATAAGGCCTGGGTAATAGCGAAAATCGACAGAATGAGATAGGGGAGATAGACGTTTTTGAACTTTTTCTCCATGAAGTTTAGGTAGTTGAACTTTGGGTAAAAAACATGATGAAACAGAAATCCGGAGATAAACACGAACAACGAGGTCCCGCCGGTGATGATATTGGCCAGCACCCGCTCGGGAAAGGTATCGATGATCCAGCCGCTGATAGCATAACAATGCCCGGCGACGATCAGCACGATCGCGATTGCCCGAAAATATTCAAACGATCTCAAATGCATGAATGTTATTCCAGTGTATGGTTCACCGGTTTCCGGTGATGGCCGTTGAGTCAAGGATAAATCGCTGAAAGTGTGATTGCTTCTGTGGTCTTCACTATGAGAGGAGACTGTGAGGACACGACTCGATTTGTGTTAAATTTGTGTTGGCTAAAAGAGGGACACTCCCCATATTTTGAAAAGCAAAAATATGGGGAGTGTCCCTCTTTTATTTCCATGGCAGCAGCATGGAGACCTGGCGCTGATATGTACGATAGGCATCGCCATAATCCGCGACCAGTTTGCGTTCTTCAAGGACGGTGCCGATAACCAGGTAAGCGCTGAGAATAACCGCGACAGTCAGGTCTGCCGGAGAATAGACCGGCAGGATCGACCAGATCAGCAGGAGGGAGCCGAGATACCAGGGGTGACGGGTCAGGCCGAAGACACCGGCTGTGGAAAACTCCTCGGTCTCGCTGAGCAGGGTGTGGGTCTTGCCGGAACGAATCTGCCTGATCCCGAGAAAATAGCCCATATCGTATCGGCGTGACCCGGCCCAGAATAACAGAGTCGCCGCCGCAAGCAGCAGAAACCGCAGGCTCAGCCAGTAACCCTGCCAGACGAACACACTATCACCTCGCAAATTCCGGGTCAGGACCACAAGCGGTAGGAGTGTCATCATGGCGGTGATGTTATAGAAGAGTCGGTAATAGCGGAACCTATCGCCCAGGAAGCGCGTCAAAAAACCGGTCACGGCTCGGGCGATCATAAGGCTGTGCATCGTGCACCAGAGAATCCACAACAGGCTCAGGAGCAGAAGGTTCATCGCGTTACCCCTCCAAAAACGGATACCGCAAAACGAAAAGATCGCCGTCTATCCACTGCCCCTCTTCCCGGCGGATACCGTGTTGACGATGACTCAGTATTTCCCAGCCGTTCTCCCCGGCCAGCCTCTCGATATACGCCCGGGACTGGCCATAGCGTCCGGAAGGACGCAGGCAGTAGTCCTGCTCCTCGGTACAGCGCTCGACTGAAAAAGCCAGCATGGCGCCAGGTACCGCGCATCTTCGCAGTCCGGCAAAGATGCTCTCCAGACGGCCAATATAGATAAAGACATCGGTGGCAATAAAAAGATCGTATGTTCCACGGCAAGCCGCAAGAAAGGATGCAATATCCTGCCGTTCCAACAGGTCATAGACGCCCTTTACCTCCGCCTTGGCCAGCATTTTGGCGGAGACATCAAGCCCGTGCAACCTCCGGGACATCGGGCGAAAGACTTCCCCTGCCAGACCGGTGCCACAACCAAGATCCAGGGCGCAGGTAAAAGTATTGCCCCGAGGTATCAGGGACTCGACCATCTCCCCCAGGATTTTTGGCACGCAATACCCGAGTTTTTCCGTCAAATGCCGGTCAAAGCGCCAGGCATAGGCATCAAAGGTCTCTTCGACATAGGCCCGCGGTGCCGCCTCCGTCGTCTCTCCGGTTAGGGCGGCCAGCATATGCCCTGCCAGGCTGTGTCCCGGCTCAAGGCTGAGGATCTTTCGCAAAATGGGCCTGGCCTCATCGGCCTGAGCCTGACAATTATAGATGCCGGCCAGATTATACAGCGTTCCGACATTGTCCGGCTCAAGTTCCAAGGCCCTGCGAAAACAGTCCACCGCCTCCCCGTTGTGACCCTGCTCGCTGCAGATCACCCCCAGATTGTTGAGGGCCAGCGGATATTCCGGTTCAAGCCGGAGGGCCCGGCGGATATATTGTTCACCTTCAAGGATCTGGCCCTGTCGATGCAGGACCTTACCCAGATTGTTCAGGGCCTTGGCATTGGCCGGTTCCAGCACCAGGGCCTGGCGAAAACAGGCGATAGCCGCCGGGATATCGCCCTGCTCTTCATAGACCGCTCCGAGGTTGAGGTGCAGCAGCGGGTCAGTCGGCGTTTCCTGCAAGGCCTGTCGGCAGCAGTGTATCGCCTCTGCAAAGCGCCGGAGTTCCCGGTACAGCAAGGCAAGATTGGCCAGTACCTTGGGGTGACCCGGCAGGTGCTGCAGCAACTGCATATATCTGCCTTCAGCCTCTGCATAGTGTTTATTCTGATGCAGTTGCACTGCTTCAAAGAAAAGGCTTTGCGGATCGGTCACCCCTGATCGACTCTCCTCTTGCCCATGTATCTTTCCCGCCATAATGCCCTTTGCCCTTTTTTCTTTCTGCCAAGAGATATCAGCGCAGATCACTGCCTTGTCATTGCCATACGGTAGCCACTATCTCCTATTTTGCCGATTTTATCAAGCCGGCCCGGACTGCCGACCTGTCCGCAGATACTGACGTGTCCCGACCCTCAAGTTTCGTTTAATTTTTATACAACTTTCAAATGAAATATTATTCTATTTCACTTGAACCCTTTTGCGAAGCAGATTAAACAGAGAGGGAGGCTGCCATAGAGCCGGAGGTAGGTGAGGAACCCATCGGGGAAAACGCTTGCATTCCCATGCCCTGCCGCAGAACCCGCGACCCGGCATGACGGAATCGTACCCCATCAACCCAAGGAAACTTCCCGTGGTGACACATTCATCGAAGGCCCTGCACCGGAGTGGAAAACGCACATTTGCAACCGAGGTCTTGGTTATCGGTGGCGGTGTCACCGGGGCGGGCATCCTGCGGGATCTGGCCCAGCGCGGCATCCATTGCCTGTTGATCGACAAAAAAGATCTGTGCGCCGGGGCCTCGGGCGGTAACCACGGCCTTCTCCACTCGGGCAGCAGATATGTCCTGAGCGATCCCCAGTCCGCCATGGAGTGCCGCGCAGAAAGCGATCTCCTTAAACGCTTGGCCCCGCAGTGCATCGACAATACCGGTGGCCTGTTCATCGGGGTCGAGGGCGACGATGAGGATTTTGCCGAGCAATTTCCAAAACTCTGCCAGACGGCAGGAATTGTCTGCACGGAAATCTCCCCGGCTGAGGCCGGAGAGCTCGAACCCGAGCTCTCCACCACAACCCGCAAAGCCTTCCTGGTTCCCGACGCCACCATTGACCCTTTTCGCCTGACCCTGGAAAACGTGGCCCACGCCCGGGCCATCAATGACAGCCTCTACCGACCGCATACCGAAATCCTGTCCTTTGATATGGCAGACGGCATCATCAGGGCTGCCCTCTGCCGTGACAATCGCACAGGCGAGACCGTGCGCATTGTCGCCCGCCAGTTCATCAACGCCGGCGGGGCCTGGGCCATGAATATCGCCCAGCTTGCCGGTTGCCAGGATGTGCAGCTCCTCTACTCCAAGGGCACGCTGCTGGTCACCCATGACCGCATGACCAGCCGGGTCATCAATCGCCTGCGGCCGCCGAGCGACGGCGACATCCTGGTGCCCGGCGGTACGGTCTCGGTGCTCGGCACCACCTCGCTGCGCACGGAAAGCCTGGAGGGACTGCTGCCGACTGTTGACGAGATCAACCGCAATATAGCAGAGGGGGCGGCCATGCTGCCGGCCCTGGCCCATGCCCGCTATATCCGGGCCTTTTCGCGGGTCCGGCCGCTGTTGCAATCGGTGGGCAACACCGATGACCGCAGCGCCACCCGCGGCTTTGCCCTGATCGACCATAGATCTCAGAATCTTGCCAACTTCTGCACCATTACCGGCGGCAAGCTCACTACCTACCGGCTCATGGCCGAGAAAACCGCCGACCTGGTCGCTTCCAGGCTGGGCAATACCAGCCCCTGTCGAACCGGCAGCGACCCTCTGCCGGGCGGCGAGGCCTGCCGCTGGACCGAACCCGGCGCCTCCCCCAAGTACTGGTATCAGACCCACAACGCCGAAGACACCATCCTCTGCGAATGCGAGATGGTGCCCCAGTCGGCCATCGATCAGATCATCCACTGCGCCCCGAACGCCGAAGAAGAGATGACCCTTGAGGCTATTGCGCTGCGCTCCCGGGTCGGCAAGGGACCGTGCCAGGGCTCTTTCTGCGGCATCCGCATCGCCTCCTATTTCTATGATCGCGGCTACTATCAGGACAGAACCGGTCTCAGCCATATGCGCAATTTCTTCAATGAACGCTTCAAAGGCCAACGGGCGGTGATCTGGGGTCAGCAGATGGCCCAGATGGAACTGGCCGAGGCCCTGCACTGCGGCCTTCTCGGACTCGACTGTCTCGACGATGTCTGTCAGGACGGTTCAGACAAGGTATGACAGGCTGGGAGAGCACTATGATAGAGCAAGCACGACACGTTGAGACCGACCTGGCAGTCATCGGTTCCGGTCTCGCCGGATTTGCAGCCAGCACCTTCGCCCTGAACCGCGGCATCCGCACCGCCCAGGCCGGCAATACCGGCGCCATTGCCTACACCACCGGCTATCTCGATCTCCTCGGTCGGGTAAAGAGCGAAGACCTCTGCCCGGTGACAGATCCCTGGCAAGGCCTCAGAGAACTGGCGCGGAGCCAGCCCCGCCATCCCCTGGCCCGTGTCCCTGAAACCGATATCCGGGCGGCTTTTGAGGAATTCACCGCCTTTCTCGGCGACTGCGGCATCCTCTACACTGCGCCCGGCCCGGCCAATGTCACGGCCTTGACCCCGGCCGGCACCCTCAAACCGACCTTGTGCGTCCCTGCCACCATGCAGGCCGGCGTCGACGGCCTGGTCCGCAAGGCTCGCTGCCTGGTCGTTGACTTTACAGGCCTCAGGGGCTTCAGTGCCCGCCAGGTCGTTGCCAATCTCAAGGACGCATGGCCCGGACTGCGGGCCGAACGGGTCCTTTTTCCGGACATGGAAAGGGGCGAGATCTATCCCGAGGTCATGGCTCGGGCCCTTGAGGTGCCGGCCCATCGGGAGGCCCTGGCCGAGCGGATCAGGGCTGTCATCGCCGATGCCAAGGTAGTCGGCCTGCCGGCAGTGCTCGGCATGCACAATCCGGATCGGGTCATGGCCGAGATGCAGCGCCTCATCGGTCTGCCGATCTTCGAGATCCCGACCATGCCGCCCTCGGTCCCCGGCATCCGTCTGCGCGAGATGTTTGAGCAGGTCTTCCCCCGGAAGGGGCTGACCCTGATCCCCCAGCAGAAGGTCGATTCGCTCGTCTTTCATGGGGATGGCGCTCGGCTCTCGCTGGCCGACAACTTCGGTCCGGTCACCATCACGGCCAAGGCGGTCATCCTGGCCACCGGCCGCTTCCTGAGCGGCGGCCTGCACGCTGGCCTCGACGGGATCAACGAACCGTTACTCGGTCTGCCGGTGCGCCAACCCTCGTGCCGTGAAGACTGGTACCATCTGCAGTATATGGATAAACGCGGTCACGAGATACACCGGGCCGGGATCGAGGTCGATGACACGTTCCGGCCCTTGGCAGAGAACGGCAGGCCCGTCAGCGAGCGGCTCTTCGCCGCCGGCCTGATCCTCGCCCATCAGGACTGGATCCGAGGCCGCTGCGGTGCCGGTGTGGCCCTGGCCAGTGCCTACAAGGCCGTCGAGGCCGCCCGGGAAGTGCTGCGTTAAGCCAAAGCGGACGGAAAATGAATGAACCCCTCAGGCTCCACGAGAGTGCAGGGCAAGACGACTGAACCAAGAGGAAGAGAGCATGTCCGAGACCATCCCCACCATCAATTTCAAGGCCAGGGCCATGGAACTCCTGCCCCAAGGGGCCAGTTTCGAGGCCTGCCTGACCTGCGGTCTCTGTTCCTCGGGCTGTCCGGCCTCGGGTCTTGAGAACATGGACCCGCGCAAATTCATCCGCATGGCCATGCTCGGCATGGACGAGGAGCTGTCAACCACCCCCTGGGTCTGGCTCTGCACCCAGTGCAAGCGTTGCCAGCACGTCTGCCCGATGAGCATCGACATCTCCCAGCTGGTCTTTCTGGCCCGCGGCAACTGGCCCGACGACAAAAAACCCGCCGGCATCGTGCATTCCTGCCGGCTCACCCGCGCAACCGACAGTACCAGCGCCATGGGCCTGCCAACCCAGGACTTTGTCTTCGTGGTCGAGGATGTGCTGGCCGAGGTGAGGGAGCTGCAACCGACTTTCAAGGACCTGCAGGCCCCGATGGATAAGGCCGGGGCCTATTTCTTCGTCAACCAGAACTCACGCGAGCCGATGAGCGAGCCCGACGAGATGGTGCCGCTGTGGAAGATCCTGCACCTGGTCGGGGCCGACTGGACCTATTCCTCGACGGGCTGGGCGGCCGAGAATTTCTGCATGTTCTCAGGCGACGAGGCGGCCTGGTACGAGGTGGTCAAGAAACGGGTCGACGCCGTTAACAGGTTGGGCTGCAAGGTCTGGCTCAATACCGAGTGCGGCCATTCCTACTACACCATGTGGAACGGCATCCAGCGCTTCGGCCTGGAGGCCGATTTCCAGCTCGAAAACCTCATCTCCTGCTACGCCCGCTGGATCAGGGAGGGCAGGCTGCCGGTCAACGCCGACTGGAACAGCACGGGTATCAAGTTCACGGTCCAGGATCCCTGCCAGATCATCCGCAAGGCCTACGGCGACGCCCTGGCCGAGGATATGCGTTTTATTGTCAGGAAATTGGTCGGCGAAGAAAACTTCATCGACATGCAACCGAATCGCAGCGCCAATTACTGCTGCGGCGGTGGCGGCGGTTTCCTGCAGGCCGGTATGACCGACCACCGGCGGGCCTACGGCAGGCGCAAGTTCGACCAGATCCAGGCCACCGAGGCCGCCTATGTCCTCACCCCCTGTCATAACTGCCACTCGCAGATGGAGGATATCGGCCGGCACTTCGGCGGCCATTACCGGGTCGTCCATTTCTGGACCATCATCTGCCTCTCTTTAGGCATCCTCGGGGAAAATGAGCGGACCTACCTCGGTCCCGACCTGGCGACTCTCGGTCTGTAAGATCCGCTTTTCCCCCGTTGCCCTCTGATTATCTTGGGAAGACCTTTACAGCCACAAGGATCACGACTACTGTGTGACACACTGTCGATCCCCCCCGATCTCCTCAACAAGCGCCACCAGGGACAGCTATGCCCAAACGCCAAAAGTTACGCCACGGACTGATTCTTTTTACATTCTTCCTCTTTCCCGCCACCTTCTATTATCTCTCGCCCGCTCTTATCATCGTAGCGGCAGCACAGGGCATCATCAACGGCAGTTTCATCATGTTCGCCCTGCTGTTTCTGACCGCCCCGATCTCCGGCAGG
>JANOIV010000259.1:0-8701 GCA_031407875.1 Desulfobulbaceae bacterium
TTCTCATGACCGAACAGTTCGCTTTCGATGAGGTTTGCGGGCAGTGTGGCGCAGTTTACTTTTACCAGGCCCCGATTTTTGCGCAAACTCAAGCTGTGAACAGCCCGGGCGACCAGTTCCTTGCCGGTTCCCGTCTCACCATGAACCAGTACGGTGGTATTGCTGCTGGCAATTTGTTCAACTTTATAGAGCACATATTTGAGCGCGTCACTTTGACCGATTATTTTCTCATGATTGTTTTCCAGCTTAATCTCCTCCTGCAGGTAGGCTCTTTCCCCTTCCAGTTGGCCTTTGAGCTGTGTTATTTCGGCAAGGGCGGTTTCGGCAATTTCTTTTCTTTTTTCCGCCTCTTCCCTTGCGACGACAAGTTCGGTCGTGCGCTTGGTCACCTCGAGTTCAAGAAAGGTATTCTGGTCCAGCAAGAGGTCGGCCATGGTCTTCAATACCAGATGGTTTTTCACGCGCGCCACGACGAGGGGCGGGCTGATCGGCTTGGTGATGTAGTCGACCGCGCCGAGTTCCAGCCCTTTCTTCTCGTCTTCCACTTCAGATTTGGCGGTGAGGAAGATCACCGGGATATTCATCGTCTTGGGATCGCCTTTGAGTTGCCGGCATACCTCGTAGCCGTCCATGCCGGGCATTATGATGTCGAGCAGGATCAGGTTCGGTGGCGAGTCCGACCTCGCGATCTTCAGCGCCTTCTCGCCCCCGTTGGCAATTTTCACCTTGTAGTCGTCCTTGAGCAGACTGCTCATCAGTGCCAGGTTTTCCGGCGTGTCGTCGACCACCAGTATCGTGGCCTTTTCGCTGAAATCGAGTTCGTCCATGTTGGTTTCTCCTTTCAGGCGAATGTCCCGGCGGCGGCCCTCAGCGCTGCGAGCGCCGCCTCAAAGTCGAATGATCGGATGCCTTCGTCGATCATGCGATAGTGCTTGGGGAAGGCAGTGTTCAGCAGGTCCACATGCGCATCCAGCACATCAACCGCCTCCGCGTCGTCATCGGCCAGCATTGCCTCCAGCTTGTCATAAACAGCCTTGAGGTGTTCCGGGGCGACCGTGCCGGCCGTCTTGAGCCGTTCCGCCGGCAGCTGCTGTTCGAGTTGGCTGATAAGATTTGCAAGCGGCATTTTCAACTCGTCGAGCCGAGCATCGATCTCCTCGCGCGGCAGGCGCTCTTTGATCGCGGTCTCGAGCTTTTCTGCCAACCCTTGCAGGCCGGTGGCACCGATGCTGCCGGAAACGCCCTTGAGCGTGTGGCCGTGCCGCTCCGCGGTGTCCCAGAGGTTGCCCTCCAACGCTTTGAAGATTTCCGCCGTAGCGGATTTCTGCCCGGAGACAAACTTGCGCAGCATCGAGAGGTAGAGCGGTTTCTTGCCAAGCACTCGGCGCAGGCCGCCCACCGTGTCAAGCCCTTCGATGCCGGACGGCAGGACGACATCTTGCCTCGCCTGCCGTCTTACCTCTGATGCGGTAACGGCTGCCGAGTGCCGCGGTTTGATCCATTTCAGCAGCGCCTTCCATAACTTTTCGGGCTCGATAGGTTTAGCCACGTGATCGTTCATGCCCGCCGCCATGCAGCGGTCGCGATCACTCTGCATGGCGTTGGCGGTCATCGCCACCACCGGAAGATCCTTGAAGCGCCTCTCCTTGCGGATCTCCTGGGTCGCCGTCAGGCCGTCCATCACCGGCATTTGCATGTCCATCAGGACGATGTCGTAATCGGCGGCCCTGACCTTGTCCAGCGCGATTTTGCCGTTCTTGGCCAGATCGACAATGAAGCCGGCATCGCATAGCAGTCCGGTGGCCACTTCCTGGTTGAGATCGTTGTCCTCCACCAGCAGGATGCGGGAGCCCTTGATGGTGGCGAGTTGCTCGAAGGTATAAGTCGGCACATCCCCGGCGGTGCGCGCACCATCGACGACACTTCCCAGAACGCGTATGACGTTATCGAAGAGCATCGAGGGATTGACCGGCTTGATCAGCACATTCTCGATGCCTGCTTCCTCCGCGCCCTGTATAACTTCCTCACGGCCGAAACCGGTCACCATTATTATGTGCGGCAGGCGGCTGAGCGGCAGCTCCCTGAGCTGCTTGGCCGTCTCGTTGCCATCCATGCCCGGCATTTGCCAGTCGAGGAACACGATCTCGTAGGGCTCGCCCTGCCTCTCGGCACGATCCACAGCCTCAATGGCCGCCTTGCCCGACTCGGCCTGGTCGACTTTAAAGTTCATGTTGCCAAGCAGGTCGCCCAGCACCTGGCAGGCATTCTCGTTGTCGTCTACCACCAGCACGCGTTTGCCCTGCAGGTCGGTCGACAGCACCAGCTTGCGCTGCTGGTCGACGCCCTTGCCAAGGCGTGCCGTGAACCAGAAAGTGCTGCCCTTGCCGGGTTCGCTGTCGACGCCCACCTCTCCGCCCATCAATTCGGCCAGACTCTTGGAAATGGCCAGTCCCAGGCCGGTGCCGCCAAATTCACGGGTGGTCGATGTGTCGGCCTGGGAAAATCTCTGGAACAACCGCCCCATCTGCTCCTCCGTCAGGCCGGTGCCCGTATCACGCACGGCGCAGTAGATCAGCACATCCTCGTCGGTCTGCTCCTTGAGGCGGATGACGATATCGATCTCGCCATGTTCGGTGAAGGTGATGGCATTGTTACTGTAGTTGATAAGAATCTGGCCCAGCCGCAGCGGATCGCCGATCAGGTTGGCCGGCACGTTATTGTCTACGTCGAAGACCAGTTCCAGCCCCTTGGCGGAAGTCTTCTCGGCGATCAGGTTGGCCACATTGTCAAGCACCTTCTCCAGTTCGAACTCGGTGTACTCGATTGTCAGCTTGCCCTCCTCGATCTTCGAGAAGTCGAGAATATCGTTGATGCTGTTGAGCAGATGCCGGCTGGAGACCTTGATCTTCTTGATGTAGTCGCGCTGGCGAAGCGTCAGCTCGGTCTTCAGCGCCAAGTGGGACATGCCGATGATGGCGTTCATCGGTGTGCGGATCTCGTGGCTCATGTTGGAGAGGAAATCCGACTTGGCGAGGTTGGCTTTTTCGGCAGCCGCCTTGGCGTTCTCCAACTCGGCCGTCTTATCCTGCAGCACCTGATCCAGGAGTTTGCGCTCCGTGACGTCGCGCGCGGCGGCGAATACGCCCTGTAGCCTCCTGTCCCGGTCGTAGAAGGTGGTTGCGTTAAAGGAAACCACCGTTTCCCTGCCGTCCCTGGTGCGCACGGTGAGCTCGTAGTTGGTGACTTTTTTTTCGTTCAGCACGAGTTTGATGCTGGCCTCGGCTCGCTCCGGGTCAGTGAAGTAATTCATGAACGGCGCGCCAATCAATTCGTCGCGTGTGCAATCGGTGAGTGTCTCCATCTGTTTGTTGACGTCGGTGATAATACCGGACGGATCGGTGGTCATCAGCGCGTCGATGTTGGATTCGAACAGGGAGCGCGTGTAGAACTGATGGTCGCGCAGGCGCTGACCGAGCTGCTTCCGCTCTGCCTCGATCTGCTTGCGCGCCGTGTTGTCCGTGCCGATCAGCAGGTAGCCGATGATGACGTCTTGATCGTCACGCAGGGCCGTGACCGACACCACAGCCGGGAAGCGGCTGCCGTCTTTGCGGATATAGGTCAGCTCGTAGATATCCTCGATGCCGCGTGAAGCCTTGAAAACCAAGGCCTCGAAGCCCGGAGCAATCGTGGTTCCGAGTTCAACGCTGAGAGCTTCGGCACGCTCGATCACTTCCTGCGGATCAGAGATGTCGGCCGGCGTGATGGTGTTCATCACTTCGTCGGCCGCGTAACCCAGCATACGTTCCGCGCCGACGTTGAAAATCTGAATGACACCCTTGGCGTCGGTTGCGATACTCGAGAAATTGGCGCTGTTGAAAATCGCGCTCTGCAGGGCTTCCGCCTGCTTGCGAGCAGTGTTGTCACGCAGAATCCCGGTGAAGTAGCGTTGGCCACCCAACCACATCTCGCTGACCGCCATCTCCAACGGAAAAATGCTGCCATCTTTACGGCGGCCCACGACCTCGCGGCCAAGGCCGCTGGCGCGCGCCTCATCGCTTGCACTGTAATACTCGAGGGAACCATTGCGCTGGTCTCGATCAAGCTCGGGAATCAGCAGGCTGAAATTTTGGCCGCTGAGCTCTGCGGCGGTATAGCCAAGCATCTGCTCAACGGCCGGGTTAACGGTTTGGACGATGCCACCGTGGGCATGGAGGGTGATGATGCCGTCCACCACGGTATTGAGAATTGTCTGGATCAACGCAGTACTGTCGAGTGCGGCCTGCTGCGCTGCATATTCCCCGGTGACGTCGCGGAATACCAGCACGGCACCGATCACTTGAGCGTCGCGGTCGCGAATCGGTGCGCAACTGTCGGCGATATCACACTCGCTGCCATTGCGGGCAATCAGCACGGTGTGGTTGGCCAGGCCCTGAATTATACCATGCGCCAGGGTTTCCATGACGGGGATAGTGACCGGTTGACGGGTTTCTTTGTTGATGATGTGAAAAATCTCGCCCACCGGGCGACCAGTCGCTTGCGCCAGGGTCCAACCGGTGAGCTTTTCGGCAAGAGGGTTCAGGACTGTCACCCGTGCTGCCGCATCGGTGGCTATTACTGCATCGCCGATGGAGTTGAGTGTCACGGCGAGCTTTTCCTCACTCTCCCGCAAGGTGACGTTGGCCTTCTGCAGTTGGTTGTTTGTCTCCTCCTGAATCTCGAGCAAATGCTGTCGCTCTTCTTCAACCTGCTTGCGCGCGGTATTGTCCGTGCCGATCAACAGATAGCCGATGATGGCATTTTGCGCATCGCGCAGGGCCGTGACCGACACGACAGCCGGGAAACGGCTGCCATCTTTACGGATATAGGTCAGCTCGTAGATATCCTCGATGCCGCGTGAAGCCTTGAAAACCAAGGCCTCGAAGCCCGGCGTAATCGTGGTTTCGAGTTCGACGCTGAGCGCTCTAGCGCGGGCAATCACCTCTTGCGGATCAGAAATGTCGGCTGGCGTGATGGTGTTCAGCACTTCGGCGGCCGTATAACCCAGCATGCGTTCGGCGCCGACATTGAAGATCTGGATGACGCCCTTTGCGTCGGTTGCGATACTCGAGAAATTGGCGCTGTTGAAAATCGCGCTCTGCAGATCTCCCGCCTTGAGCAGCGCTTTTTCCGCCTGCTTGCGCGCCGTATTGCTGGTGAATTTTTTAATGTCTTTCATAGGGAAAGTCTGCGCTGCATTTTGATTGTTTTGTAAACATGCTTAAAAAATCAACACGAAGGTGGCCAACCATATCATATTCCTTGATAGGTTGAGTGCATCATACAAGGAGTATTTTCAACGATCAACAGGGAACTTTGCTTATTTTTACAGATGTTCTCAAGAACTCAAGGCATGGTCTCGGATGCTACCAGGTTAAGCGATTTTTTCTCCATCTTAAAACAGCCCTCAAGCCTTCTTGTGCGACTCTTTTTCCTTGAAGTTCGTAGAAGATGGCGAAATTCAAGGCATTTATCACATCGATGCTGCCATCCTTGGCGTTGACAAAAGGTTCAATATGAAAAATTTCCTGAAAAATGGTTTTAAACTCGAGGAGCCGATTTTTGCCAAAAAGCTGCGCAAGCGTTTTGTCCTGTGTCTTCCCGAGATGCAACTCTCCGAGACGTTTTTCGATATAAATCAATGTCCTGAGTGTAACCTTCACGCCAAAAAGCCTTTCCAGATGCACCTCAATCGTTGACGGAGATATTTTATGGCTGGGCTCATCCTTTTCCATGGCGTCTGAATGCAGCGTATCGTCCCGGAGAATCACTGCATCACCAGTACCTTCGGGGCTTTTCATAAGACAGTGATCCTCAGCCAATCGACAGAGATATTCCGCCTGCAGCGCAGCTACCTGGAGGTAGGCGCTTAAATTGTAAAAGCCGGTATGTATATACTCGGGGAGTATCTCACCGCTTCGACTACGCATATATCGATATTTGTGATCAATCTCGCTCCACGCCTCCTCGAGAATAGTTCTCAACTGTAACTCAACGTGAAGATCTTTCAACCCCGGGGGGGCATCTGAATTTTCGCCTAACCGTATCTGGTAATGGATAGAGGAGTATCCGGTATATCTCAGATCTATGCCAAAGGGGATTGCCTCACCTGGGTCAACCGGCAGAATGAAGGACCTTTTCTGATCGGGTCCTTTGACAAAATGCAAGATATTTTCCTCGGACAAAAGCTTGAGATATGCCTCGATTTTTTCAACATCTGCAAGGCGCAGACAGATTATCCGAACCCCTAAGAGATCGCCGATGCTTGCCTGATAATTTTTTTTGGTAATTGTCGGCGTTCCGGCCTCTATCCGAGCTTTATTCAGCATATTGATTTTCTCAATAAGCCGTAATTCATCTTTGAGGCGATATATAATGGTATGCAAACTTTCTTTGGGCGATGAAGGATCGTCTTGAATCAGGTGCACAATATATTCTGCAAGTTTTTTATATTTTTCTTTTTCCTGCAAAAATGAGATGAGGATTGCTTGTTTCTGGCGTTTCTTCATATGCCAATTCTCCTGAAGAGTTTGAGGGCTGTCAAGAGTATTAGCTCTTTAAGATGGTTGCTCAGACTGTAATCTGTCAGCAAAAAATGGTCGGCAATAAGATCTGGTATTTTTAAATTTTGGCACAGCATTGTCCGGTATCCGGTTGCTGCTCTGAAGTTACCTGTGCTGAACCCTGCGAAGTGCCTGTACTGAGCCCTGTTGGCGCAGGGCCTGCCCTGCCTGCTTTGAACCTCGCCGGAAGGCGGCCATTGGCGGTGAGTTGATCGTATCCGCCACAGGAGGAACAGCGTGTCCGGGTCGTTTATTAGTGCTGGTCTTTGTGGGGCCTCTTCATTTGCTCGATCTTGAGCCCTTTCACCCGTTCCTTTGTCGCAATCGCATACATCTGCCCAGCCTCATTCAGCAAAGCTGTGGAGGTCATGGAGATCTCAACAACAGTGCCATCCTTGGCGATCCGCTGCGTGCGATACGGTTTCAGAATTTGGGCCAGACTCAACTGATGGGCCTTGGCCAACGCTTCCGCTCGCTGCCCCTCCGGGATCCGGTCACGGTCGTTCATCGCCAGGGCCTCGCCCTCACTCCAACCATACATCCTCACTGCCCCCGGGTTCCAAGCCAGGATGCGGCCATCCAAGTCCTGCACGGTGATGGCAGCGTGGGCATCGCGCACGACCACAGCCAGACGGAGCAGCTCATTGGCTTTGCACAACGCATCCCGAGTCTTCTTCACCTCGGTGATATCAACAAAGGTAATCACCGCCTCCTCGATCACGTTGTCAAGTGTGCGGTAGGGTTGGATGCGCAGCGTGTACCACCCGCCCTCAGTTGTCTGCTCGGTCAGTTCGCGCAGCGATAGTTTTCCGACACCGGCTTTCTTGCCGGCGACCCGCGGGTGCGCATCTCTCGCTGTGAGGGGCGGTTGAAAGCGGGCCACGGCCGCGCGCTGGGCACTGCGGAAATCTTCCTTGCGCTGATACAGCTTCTGTTTGCGGTCCAGCGCGGCAAACAGATCAGCAAAGTCGCCAAGGGTCTCCGAGGTGTCCAGGAAGAGCATGCCGCCAGGATTCAAGGCATAGTGGAACAGGGGTATGAGTTTTTTCTGCAGGTCGCCGCCCAGATAGATCAGGAGGTTGCGGCAACTGATGAGGTCGAGTTTGGAAAACGGCGGATCTTTGATGACGTTCTGCTCGGAAAAGACCAGCATGTCGCGGATGCCTTTGTGGATGCGGTAGAGGCTGCCGTCGGCCTCGGCCGTAAAAAAACGCGCCAGGGCGCGCTCCGGGGAGAGATCGGCGGCGATACTGGCCGGATAGAGACCGACCCGGGCAGTGGCAATGGCCAGGCTGTCAATGTCGGTGGCAAAGACCTGGACCTTGTAGCTCTGCTTCAGACTCTCCAGGCGCTCCGCCAGGAGGATGGCGAGGGAATACGCCTCCTCGCCGGTGGAGCAGCCCGGCGACCAGACGCGGATCACGGCGCCTGTATGCTTATCGGTAAAAATCTTGGGGATGATCTGTTCTTCGAGTGTCTTGAAGGCCTCCGGGTCGCGGAAGAAATTGGTCACACCGATCAATAGGTCGCGAAAGAGCGCCTCCACTTCCGATGCCGTCTGCTGCAGATACTTGACGTACCCGTCTATCGTTTCTATCTGATGGACGGCCATGCGTCGGGTGATGCGGCGATGGATGGTGTTCGGCTTATACTGGGAAAAATCGTGGCCGGTCTGGGCGCGCAGCATGATGAAGATCTTCTGCTGCGCGTTCTCGTCCCGGGGTGTCGTGGCGGTGGCCGGCCGGGGAGGCTTGCCGAAGGCTTGGGCCACATAGGCGATGAGCTGGACGGGCATCTCGGCCGGCGGCAGCTCGTAGTCCACCAGGCCGGTGCCGATGGCGCTGCGCGGCATGCCATCGTACTCAGTGGATTCGGGGTTCTGGGCCATGACCATGCCGCCCTCGCCCTTGATGGCCCGCACGCCCAGGGTGCCGTCGCTGCCGGTGCCGGAGAGCACGATACAGATGGCCCGCTCGTGCTGGTCCTGGGCCAGGGAGCGAAAAAAGAAGTCGATGGGCAGGCGCTGGCCGCGGGGCTCTGAGGGTTCCAGCAATTGCAGCGTACCGTTCAGAAAGGCCATGTCGCGGCCCGGCGGGATAATG
>JANOIV010000268.1:0-16954 GCA_031407875.1 Desulfobulbaceae bacterium
AGGTCATATGAACAGATTTTGCGTCAGGTTGGCGGCAAAAAGCCAGTTAATCGATAATGATGATCAGCTAAGTTAATTCATCAGCTTCATCTGTTAGGCTGAGGGCCCGTAGTGATGGCTTGAAAGCCGACAGGCTGCTAGATTAAATAACCGGTTCTGCATCGTAACAGGTTGCCTGTAACTGAAAGAGGTATCCCCCTCGCCTCATTTGCAGGTATTTGATGTTCCTTTCAGCTACAAAAAACAGAGGGGTTTAGAAAAGGGAGGAGTTATGGGAACATTAAAGAGAGTTGTTGTAACCGGATCTATTTTTGCGATTGGCATCACCTCAAGTGCCTTTGCCACGGATGATGCGACTACATTGCGCGAGGCATTTGAAAAAGGCAAGGCCAGCGGCAGCCTGAAAAGCTTTTATTATGCCGAAACCTTCGACACCGATACCAAAGAGGACAGCAATATCTGGGCCAACGGCGGTAATCTGGAGTATGTGACCGGGAAACTGTATGGCCTACGGTTAGGCGGTGAGTTCCAGGCGGCGTTCATCGGCTATAAAGACGATGACAGCGACGTGACCAAAGGAAGTATGGATGCCGAGGGTGCAGTGATGTCGGAGGCATATCTGCAGTATGATCTGGACAAGACCAGATTCAAGGGCGGCAGGCAACATATCAACCTCCCTTTGATCGCGAACTCTGGGTCCAGGCTTATAAAGGAATCTTTCGAGGGCTATTTTTTAACGAACACCGACCTTCCGGATACGACGGTCAGTGTCGGCTGGGTAAGAAAATATCAGACCCGGACCGACGAGTCGAGTTATGCCGACAATTTTTTTGTTGATTTTGAAGAGAATGGCAGCGGCAAACCGGGAGATTTCTATGATGTCGGGGAGGACGGAGTTCTGTCGTTGTATCTGAAGAATTCCTCCCTGAAAAATCTTGCCGTTCAAGCTCAGTATACCGATGTCTTCGATGCGGTTGCCGGGTTATATGCGGATGCCAAGTATACCTTCGCCGAGGTGACCACCAAGCCGTATGTCGCAGGTCAGTATTTTTATACAAGCTATGACGATTCGACCAAAGATGACAACTCACTGGTGGGATTCAGGGCCGGTCTGAATGTTGTCGGGATCGACCTCTTTGGCGGGTTCACCACGGTCGGCGGCTCGGCCGAGGACGCCAGGGTCTTCAGAGGTCTCGGGCAGGGGGCATATAATCACTACACCGATACGACCAAAACAGCCGGAGCGCCGGCCTTTGAAGCCGGAACGGATTCCTACCAGGCCGGTGCAGGGTATAATTACGAAAAATCTATTACCTCCAAATTACGGTTTACCAGGTTTGATAACCCAATCGACAATGCCGATCTCGATGAATATACCCTCAACCTGGCATATAACTTCTCGGGAGTTCTCGAGAACTGGAGTGTCGCTGTTGATTTCTCCGTCCTTGATTATGAAAATAATATTAAGGATGCTACAGACATACGTACCAGATTGGTTTACACATTCTAAGTATCTCCGGCCTTTTTGCAAAGAGCTTGCCTCTGTCGATGCAACTTCGACACGCAAGCTTTTCTGCGTCCTGACGTTTCGTTCGTGTTGTTTTGCTGCAAGGTTGAATCGAATTCCCCCGATCCGGTGCTGCGCAAGCAAACGGTGTCTGTCCAATAACAAGACGCGACGACCTGGGTCTTTTTGGACGATTGTCCAACTCTTGTACATTCTCTGCAGGCATACTGTTGTCAGAGTTTTTTTGTTTTGAAAAACATATAATAAAACATGTGGTTACGTAGGGTGCGCCAGATCAGTGCATCCTGGTCCGCTTTGTGCAAGGTAAGGTCTGACACTGACAGTCAATGATTCATATAATTTATTTATCCATTAAGGAGGTTAACATGATGTACAGGAGTCTGATAGCTCTCATTTTCCTGGCAAGCAGTATCTCGGGTTGCAGTCTGGCTGACTTCAGCAGCACGGTCAAGGGCAGTCAGTATATGGAATCCGGGGAGTACCGTCAGGCGGAAATATACTTTAAGGAGACAGTGCGGGAACATCCCGACAATGCAATTGCCCGCTATTACCTGGGGCGTTTTCTCCTTGCCCAGAACAAGGCGGCCGAAGCCTTGCCCCATTTTCAGAGAGCTGTCGCCCTGGATTCGGGGAATGCCGACTATTTCTTCTGGCTGGGAGTCACGTATGGCGAACTGGGCGATATAAAAAGCGAAAAGATAAGCTATGAGAAAGCCTTGCAACAGAACGGCAGCCATCCGCAAGCGCATCTCTACCTGGGTCACCTTCGTCTGAAAAACGGGGAATTCAGGCAGGCAATCAAGGCATATGATGCAGTCCTGAAAGAGGTGCCGACGAATGCGGCGGCTCTCTATAACCGAGCCCTGATCCTGGACATCGAAGGAAAGGATATCGAGGCGAAGAAAGCATGGCTGGAATATCTGAAATGGTACCCTGCCGGATTACATGCTCTCCAGGCGACGGACCATCTCAATGTCATGGGAGATTTTTCTTATGAAAATCACTTTCTCGGCAACAGAACCGTAACTCTAGCCGAAATCAAGTTTCAGCGGTCGGGAAACAAGGTCAGTCGCTCTGCCCATCCTTCACTCCGCTTGGTTGGGGCCACTGCCGTCAACCTCAAGAAAGGAACTCTGCAGGTTGTCGTCTATGTGAATAAGAATAATAAGCTTGCCAAACAACGAGCGATTGAAATTGAGAATACCTTGCATGAGCTTGTTCCCGCTCTCAGCCAGGATCGAATCCGGATCAGCTGGTTTGATGTCCCGGAGAAAGTCATCAATGGCGAAAAGGTATTTGTTAAAAGCGAATCGGTACGGATTTTTCTAACGGACTGGAAATGAGCCTGAGTTATGTCAGGTGGAGCAGTCGGCACTCATTAGTATGAAAGGAGAACACATGAAAACGAAACGGTATCTTACAGGAATGATAGTAACGCTTGCTCTGTCGGGGATGTGCATGCAGACAGTGGCTGGAGCACAGGAGAATGTGCAGTCCCAACCAAACTATGCGAATGCAGCCGCGGCAGGACATGCAGCACATATGGCGAGACAAGAAGCAAATACCACGAATCCATCTCTGCAGGCAGCTTTTGGTCAACTGAATGAAGCAGAAACTCAAATGGGCCAGGTGCAAATGTCCGGTAATCAAAGCCAGATGATGTCGGCTGAAACGGCTCTTAATAATGCTGAAGACAGGTATGTCGGCATGCTTTCGAGAATGTCAGGGGTATCGGAAAAGGATATCAGCGATATGCACACTGCCGGTGTGGGTTGGGGCGATGTTGCCGGTGAACTGGGCATGCATGGTGGTTCGACCGGGCAAATGGCAAACGGCGGCCAGGGGAGTATGGGCACCGGTCAAATGACAGGCGGCAGCAACGGCCAGGGAACCATGCAGCAGGGAACCATGGGTACTGGGCAAATGGCAAACGGCGGCAAGGGAACTATGGGTGCCGGGCGGACGAATAGCGGAGACATAGGCTCCATGATGGGTTCCCAAAAAGCGGAAATTATGGCAGCCACAGCCCGAAATACCGAGTCCGGATGGGCTGAAGGTCATGGAGCAGGCATGCAGACTGGTGTGCAGGGGAGCGGGAGCGGCGGGATGATGTCCGGTGCCGGTGGTTTAGGAAATGGCATGGGAAGTGGTGATGGTATGGGTAGTGGCGGCAGCTCAGGTGGTGGTATGGGTGCCTCGGGCAGCGGCGGAAACTCAGGCGGTTCCGGCGGTATGGGTAGTGGCGGTACCGGGAGTGCCGGCGGTATGGGTAGCGGCGGCAGCTCAGGCGGTGGTATGGGCGGCGGTGGCGGTATGGGTGGTGGCAGTGGCTCCGGTGGTTCCGGTGGCTCCGGCGGTGGCGGTGGAATGATGTAAAAAAGTCCATTCCTCACAATTATCCGTACTATTAACCAACGATAAAAGGCAAGGCCTGACTGGCTTCTCCAGGGAGTCAGTCAGGCCTTATAATGATAGGAAATGCCCGGCAGATGATAAAGCCAACCCAGAGGTTTTCAACGACTAAATTTTCTATTCTTAGGAAGCAGACCCATTGCCAAAATACCTTAGTCAACTGTGCCGGTCACATTAGTCTAAAGCAAGCTTGGCAATAATGATTCTCGTTAACTTGACAATTTATTAACCCTGGGATACGACATTAATATTCCACAAATTATTTGTACCGCACCAGGGTCGATACTACACTTTCTCTACAGTAGGTGTCTTCTGGAGTCTGCGAGAGGAAGCAAGGGGGGATGCATGAAGGTGATCTATTGAGGATAGATGAAAATAGATGAAGATAGCTGGAACTTGACAGCAATCGCCGCAAGTCCGATGCCGGACTTGCGGCGAACCGGAGCAAAACTCAAGGGCAAAGAACAAAGAGATGTGATAATCCGCTACCATGTCGGTTAGAAATGAATCCCCGGTTTACAACATACTCATGTATTCGCATGATACGTATGGCCTTGGCCATATCCGCAGAACCATGGCAATAGCGAACCATTTGCGGGATGCCAACACCAATGTCCTCATTCTTACCGGTTCGCCTATTGCAGGACGCTTCCAATTTCCCGAACACGTCGATTTTGTCAGAATCCCCGGCATGATAAAAAAGACCAATGACGATTACCAATCGCTCTCTATCCGTATTGAGCAGGAAAAAGCGTTGGCTATCAGGACCAATATAATTCTTGCAACCGCCCGAACCTTCCTGCCGCATCTTTTTATTGTCGACAAAGAACCGCTTGGCTTGAAACGGGAGGTGCTGCCAACTCTCGAATGGCTTAAAGAGTCGAGTCCGTCCACTGTTACTATTCTCGGACTGCGCGATATTTTAGACGATTCAGAAGTCATTCAGAACGATTGGCGGGAAAAAAACGTATATTCCTATCTTGATCGGCTCTATGACGAAATCTGGATCTACGGTAATCAAGACATCTATGATCCGATTGAAATGTATCAAATCCCCGAACAGATCCACGAGAGGATTCAATTTACCGGATACATTCCCCGAAAAAAGCTCAGGCTGGAGACGAAGTTCAGTGTCAGAAAGCGCTATCGGGTCATGGAAGAGGACAACTTCATCCTTGTAACCACCGGCGGCGGTGGAGACGGATACGAAGTGATAGATCGTTATTTGGCAATGCATGAGTACTACCCGACCTCACTGTCATTCAAATCCATCATCGTTACCGGACCGTTCATGCCGCAATCGGAAAGAGAACAGCTGGAATGCAGGTCTAAAAGACTTGGCATTAAGATCATTCCCTTTCATCCCAAGTTGGAGACGTTAATCTCGGCCGCCGACCTGGTAATCTCGATGGGCGGCTATAACACCATCTGCGAGATCCTCACCCAGCAGACCCCATCCCTGATAATCCCCAGAGAGACTCCTCGAAAAGAACAATTAATACGGGCAAAAAGGCTGAAAGACAAAGGACTCCTGGATTACCTTCCCTTGCAGGAAGCAACCCCCCAACTGCTGAGAGAAAACATTGTTTCTCTCTTAAACGACCGCCGACAATACACGGAAACGATCAAAACCTTCGAGCTTTCCGGGTTGGATAAGATGCTCGCCCGGCTGAGACATTTTAAGGAAACAGATGTCTTCATGAGGCTTCCGAATTGACTCCTCCAATTATGGCAACTGGGCCGTTGTGCGGCAATTGGTCCATCTCGATAGCTTGAGCCAACCTTCCAACGGCTGTCGTTGTTTTCGACGCTTCCCTGTCGTCAAGATGTACAAACACAAACTCCGGAGTCGCTAAAGCAGCGTTCGATCCAGAATCGGTTTGAAGGTAATTTCATGAGGCATAAAAAATGGTAAAAAAGACCAGGCGTTTACTGCCTGTTATTATTGTAACACTCATTCTTGCAACAATTACTCTGCCGACTGGGGCATTGCTCGCATCGGAGATAGATCAGCCAAAAGAGAATCAAGTCATCGCCCCACCGCCAAGTGAGAATGCTGCAGACCAGGTAAATGTCGAGGAGCTGAAAAAGTGGGAAGATGCGGCGTCCGACAACCTTGTTGGAAATGTCCCCGGGCCGGGTGCTTTTCTCGGGACAATGCTCAGGCAGCTGTCCACTGCCTCCTCTGATTCGGATAACCGGGTTAAGAAATTAGTCGCCGGTATTCCCCAAGTGTTTCCGGAATTGAACAAGGTTCTTGTCGCCCTCTGACCGCATCATACTACCCAAGGGGCGCTTGGGAATATTCTCTGGGTGCTTTTCTTCATTGCCATAGGAATACTTGCAGAAAAGGGATTGAAAACCTTTCTGAAGCGGAACTATTTAAAGGATGATATCGATGAGCGAACCGGAGGGGGAAATTCCCTCGGCATGAGCAATATCGATAAACTTATTGCAGCCCTGGTAACCGCAGTACCCGATGCCATTGGTCTCTTTGTCTTTTTTGCAGCGGCATATTTTTCCTATTTCACCTTTATCTGGACGAAGTCCCCCTATCTCCAGCTTCTCTTTCTTTCACTCCTGTTGACAATCACTCTCATCCGTGTCGTAGCTATACTCTCACAGCTTATTTTCTCTCCTGCCGCCAATCGCTTTCGCATTCTTCTGATTACTTCCCAAAATGCTCTGTTTTTTCACCGGTTTCTCGTTGGCACGGGGGCGTATATTATTTCCGTATTGATGTTTACGGTCGTGGTCTTCCGGCTTGGTGCCGAACGAAATACCATAAGTTTGCTCGCAATTTTCTTTGCGAGCATCTTACTCCTGGCGTCTGCAATTCTGATTATTCTCCTGAAGGGGAGAATGCAAACCGGTATCCTGGCAGCTTCGACCGGACCGCCTTCCTGGGGAAGAGGAAAATTCGCATCTCTCTGGCATGTTCCGGCCCTCTTGTATCTCTTTATCCTCTGGATTCTGCTTGTCAATACTATCGATTCACCGCAAGAGGCCAACTCCAGGGCCGCCTTTGTCATAAGTTTTTTTGTGTTGCCCATTTGGATGATCGCCGACCGGTTCATCCAATGGGTAGTGAGTTTTTTGCTTACTACTCTCAAAATACATGATGATTCTCATGATGCTGACAACACACAGGAAAACATGTTGCAACGACAACGGGGGAAGATGTGGTACGGCAGGTGCTGCAGTATCGCTCGTGTCTGTCTGGTTTTTGCCCTGACAATCTGGGTCGCCAGCCTGTGGGGCATTCATGTCCCCTTTATTTCTAGATTCACTTCAGTATTTTTTGATGCTTCTATTATCCTGGCGTTATCGTTGCTGCTCTGGCAATTTATCGGCACCTGGATTGAAAGAAAGATTGCAGAATCAATTCCAGAGGAAAAAGAGGACACTCCCAGCGATGACGAATGGGGCAGCAGTGTGGCAGCCTGCGGCAGGGCCTACACCCTGCTGCCGATGATACGAAAGTTTATCGGCTCAATTCTGGTAGTTATGGTCACCATGACGATATTGTCGTCGATGGGTGTAGACATTGGTCCCTTGCTGGCCGGTGCCGGGGTGATCGGCCTGGCAATCGGATTCGGCGCACAAAAATTGGTTGCCGACATCTTTTCCGGTTTTTTCTACCTGCTTGACGACGCTTTCAGGGTAGGAGAATATCTTGAGGCCGGTACCGTTTCCGGCATTGTTGAAAATATTACCTTACGCAATGTGATGTTGCGACACCACCGAGGCATGCTGCAAATAGTGCCTCACAGCGAATTAGGGGCTATTACCAACTTCATGCGGGGAGGGATTGTTGTCAAGTTCAACCTTGATTTCCCCTATGATGCGGATATAGACGAAATTCGCAAGGTCATTAAAAAGGTCGGCCAAACAATGCTCGTGGATGAAGAGTTCGGAAAGGATTTCATCAAACCTGTTAAATCCCAAGGGGTCAGGGAAATTGCAAATTCAGTCATGACAATCAGAGCAAAGTTTACCGCTCAGCCGGGGGCGCATTTCGTCATCAGGCGAGAGGCTTTTAAGAGAATCACCGAGGCGTTGAGTGCCAAAGGCATTCAATTCGCTCACCGCAGAGTCATTGTCGATATCCCGGCAGCCGACCTTGATAAAATGACAATGGAACAGTTGAAAGCAACCGGAGCGGCGGCGCACCAGGATATGGACGTAACGCAAAAGAATCAAGTCGGGCAAAGCGGCAGCAATTTCATCAAGGAATTCAATGTATGATGGTACTCCCTGCCGTTTAAATTGTTTGTAATTGCAACAAAAATAGCAGGTTTAATATTGGTGCCCAATGATTGAAAACCTCCATAGGTGGTTACTCCTCAGGTTGGCGGTTGTCTGGCTGGTTCTATCGCTTGTGAGTGGTGTTTTGGTCCAACAACTAGGCCATGCCCGACTGGATGACCATATCTTGCAGATGGCGAAGACTGAGACCTCAACGTACACTGCCGAGTTGGTTAAATACCGCCAATCCCCTTCTGAACAGGCCCTTGCACTTTTCAGCCAGCGGATTCATGCCACAATCGAAAACGACAATTTTGTCGTGGTTAGATTAAACGATACTGATTTAAATCAGATCACCGAGGTCATAAAATCGTCCGCAGCGGAAACGGAGGTCGCACTTCTTCAACACAATATCGCATTTTCCCCTGATGATAACAGTACTATCAGCGAAAAACTGATCTTTTCCGGCGAGACCTATCTACATATTCATTTTCCAGTCAATAACAGAAGAGGTGTCAAGACCGGCAATTTAGATGGAATTTACCACGTCCCCGACGAGATTATAGCCCAGATGAAACATCAGTTCTTCTGGTCATTCCTCCTTGTTGTCCTGGCGATTTTTGTGACAAGCATTGCGCTGTACCCGTTCATCATTCGTCTCAACAACGAACTAAAAAAATTCTCGCATATTCTGGCATTAACCAACGTGGGGATGCTGAAGGTGTTGGGCAGCGCAATCGCCAAACGTGATAGCGACACTAATATCCACAACTACCGGGTGACGCTCTATTCAGTGCGACTCGGGGAAAAATTAGGGATTTCCAATATCGATATGCAAGGGTTGATCAAGGGAGCCTTCCTTCACGATGTCGGCAAGATTGCGATCAGCGATACGATCCTGCTTAAACCGGGAAAACTGACAGACGAGGAATTTGAGATCATGAAAACCCATGTCAGTCACGGTGAGGATATCATCTCCGGTTATCCCTGGTTGAAGGATGCCGAAGATGTGGTCCGTTGTCACCATGAGAGATTCGATGGCAGTGGCTATTCATGTCGGATGGTGGGGAGAGATATCCCTCAGAACGCCCGGATCTTCGCCGTAGCAGACGTTTTCGACGCGATCACATCCAGACGACCCTACAAAGAACCATTCAGTTTTGAGGTCTCCGTAAAAATCATCCAAGATTCACAGGGAAGCCACTTTGATCCGGTTATTGTGTGTTTGTTTAAGGAATGCGCTGAGAAACTTTACGCAGAAATCTGCACCGAGGATGAGGCCTTGCTGCACAACAAACTTGAGGATTGCATCAGTCGTTATTTCAACTAGATTTCAGCCCCGATAAACGAGACTCTTTTCAATGACCCCTTAAGGGAGAGGGAACAAACCGGGGGGGCTGGGATTTTATGTCACGGCTTTTGTGAGGTTTCACACCTCCGTTTTATGCCTGGAAATAATTGGCAGAATGATTTCCAGGGTAACTATTCAGAACCAGTATGCGGTCTAGCCTCCGGCTTGTTTCACTCTCCTGGAGCAGGGGCCGCTTCATGAAACGGATTTAGAGTACCTTAAGCTACCCACATTGGCCGTAGCGTCCCCTATTATCCGATTTTCTTCCAACTCGGTAGAAAGGCAGGCACTTTTTTCGCGTAATCGTCATAGGCACCGGCAAATTCCTGTCGCACCAGCTTTTCTTCCTGTGCGGCCAGACGGATATAGACAACCACCAGTACCGGGAACATGATCAACGTGAGCAGTGTCGGCCACATGAGAAGAAAACCGAGCATGACCAGAACAAAGCCGTCGTATTGCGGATGGCGAACCAGGCTATATGGCCCGGTGGTGGCGAGTCTGCCTTCCTGTTGCGCCGCATGCAACTCGATCCAGGCCCGGTATGTCAGGTAAAATCCAAAGAAAATCAGTACATTGCTCAATAGATGGATGGGTTTTAAATGCGGATCGCCTTTAAAACCGAACAAGGTATACCAGAGGTGACCGCTTCCGTGCGCAAAAACATCGGTCTGCGGGAATCTGGACTGCAGCCAACCGGAAAGAAAATAGATGGTCAACGGAAAACCGTACATCTCGATAAAGAGCGCGACGATAAAGGCGGAAAAAACGCCCAGCGAGCGCCAGTCGAGCCTGGTTTTCGGCTTGATGAAAGTGAAGGCGAAAAGGATAAAGATGGCAGAATTTATAACGACCAGAGACCACAACCCGTAGGCAGGAGACGTCCCGTTCATGATTTTTCCCTCCATTATCGTGAAAAACCTGTCAATTCTCAGTGCGTTTCATCTTTATGGGTTTCGTCATCTTTAGGGTGATCGCCATGGTTATGATGCATGAAAATGTGCATCAGCGGACACAGCAGGAAAATCATATACGGCAAGGCGGCCAAAAGGTGAGCCCTGTGCTCTGCCCAGAGGAAATATCCCCCAGCCATAACCAACGCCAGGAAAGCAACGCGTGGCCCCGAGAGGATCTTTAACAATTCCGACCACGAATTTTTCACCGCCATAACTTTTCCTCCCGCTGAAAAGTGCAGTTTTAAAGCCCGCAGGCATTCCTGAAAAAATCTTATCGAAGCCAACCCGCCTCAGGAAATCTTTATTCGTCGCAATCTTAGGGCATTGCCGATTACCGAGACGGAGGAGAGGCTCATGGCCGCCGCCGCGATCATCGGCGACAACAGGATGCCCAGAAAGGGATAGAGTGCCCCGGCTGCCACCGGCACGCCCAGCGAGTTATAGAAAAAGGCGAAGAAGAGGTTCTGCTTGATATTGGCCATCGTGGCCCTGGAGAGTTTCCTGGCCCGGACTATCCCGGTCAGGTCGCCCTTGACCAGAGTGACACCGGCCGATTCCATGGCCACGTCGGTGCCAGTGCCCATGGCGATGCCTACCTGGGCCTGGGCCAGGGCAGGTGCGTCGTTGATGCCGTCACCGGCCATGGCGACCATCCGGCCTTCGTCCTGGAATTTTTTCACGATCGCAGCCTTTTGATCGGGCAGCACCTCGGCCACGACCTCGTCGATCTCGAGCTTTGCGGCAACAGCCTTGGCTGTGGCCCAGTTATCGCCGGTCAGCATTACCACCCGCAGTCCTTCCTCGTGCAACTGAAGGATGGCGACCGGCGTGCTCTCCTTGATGGGATCGGATACAGCCAGCAGACCCGCGAGGTTGCCGTCGGCTGCAACGAACATGACCGTTTGAGCCTCTTTACGCAGCTCTTCGGCACGATTGGCAAGTGTTGTGGTATCAACGCCAAAATCCTCCATCAATCTCTGATTACCAAGCAAAATCTTGGCGCCATCGACGGTGCCGGAGACGCCCCTACCGGTATGTGAATCAAAATCAACCGCCTCGACCGCCGTAACCTGCCGCTCAATTGCTCCTGCCACAATGGCCGCAGCCAAGGGGTGTTCGCTTGCTTTTTCAAGGCTTGCCGAAAGCAGCAGGAGTTTTCCCTCGGTCATGTCGCCTGCCGTTACCACACCGGTCAACTTCGGCTTACCAAGGGTCAGGGTGCCGGTCTTGTCCACCACCAGGGTGTCGATCTTGCGCATGGTTTCAATGGCCTCGGCGTTTTTGAACAATACCCCCATGGTGGCGCCCTTGCCGGTGGCCACCATGATGGACAGCGGGGTAGCCAGCCCCAGGGCGCACGGGCAGGCTATAATCAACACCGAAATCGCCGCAATCAGCGCATGGGCCAGGCGCGGGTCCGGGCCGAAATAATACCAGATGCCAAAGGCGATCAAAGCGATACCGATTACCACCGGTACGAAATAGCCGGAGACGATATCGGCCAATTTCTGAATCGGCGCCCGCGAGCGCTGGGCCTCAGCGACCATCTGGACGATCTGGGCGAGCAGTGTGTCGCTTCCCACCTTTTCAGCCCGCATGGTGAGCGCGCCGGTGGTGTTGACCGTGGCGCCGATCACCTTGTCGTCCTTCTGTTTTTTGACCGGGATCGGCTCGCCGGAGATCATCGATTCGTCCACCGAGCTTGTGCCGTCGACAACCATTCCGTCCACCGGCACCTTCTCGCCCGGGCGGATCCTGAGCAGGTCGCCGACCTCGACGTGTTCCAGGGGGATGTCGTTTTCGCTGCCGTCTTCATTGATCTTCCGAGCCGTTTTCGGGGCCAGACCCAGGAGGGCCTTGATTGCAGCGCCGGTCTGACTGCGGGCCCGCAGCTCCATAACCTGACCGAGCAGAATTAAGGTGACAATCACCGCCGCCGCCTCGAAATAGACCTCAACGGCGCCATCATGGCCGCGTATGGCAACCGGAAATATATCCGGAAAAAAGACGGCGACCAGGCTGTAGAGGTAGGCAAAGGACACCCCCAGGCCGATCAGGGTGAACATGTTGAGGCTTTTGTTGAGCAGCGATTGCACGGCCCGCACATAAAAAACCCAACCGGCCCAGAGCACCACCGGTGTTGCCAGAATCAACTCCAGCCAGCCGAGAGTCCGGGCGGAGGCCAGGTTTTCGATGAGAGCACCGCCCGGCAACATCCCCCGCATAGCAATGGCCACCAGCGGCACGGAAAGAATCGCGCCTAAGATGAATCGCTTGCGCATATACCCGTACTCGGGATTTTCTTCATCCCCGTCAAGACTGACCGTGCGGAGTTCGAGGGCCATGCCGCATTTTGGACAACTGCCGGGATTGTCCCGGAGAATTTCAGGATGCATCGGACAGGTATATTGCTTGCCCGGAACCGATTTCTCTTCTTTTTTAGCAGGCGGGATACTGGCGTCTTTCACCAGGAACCTGTCGGGATTGTTCCTAAATTGAGTCAGGCAATGCGCACTGCAGAAATAGTATGGTTTGCCATCGTGATCGAAACGGCTGAATTCACCCTCCTTCTCGGTTGACATACCGCACACCGGGTCCGTAAAGATCGTCTTCTGACCGTGATGATGTTCGTTATGCAAAGGGTGTTGGTGTTGTGCGTCCATCTTGCATCCCACCTCCTTCCGGTTGTTTTTCCGTCATAACCGCAATCAACTCTGGGTATTTTCAGGGCGATGTCAATTCAATGCAAATCAGATCCGAAGATGATTAGTTGCGGGAATGTGCCTTTTTTATATTACATACGACCTCCACCCATACCGCCACCACCGGAACCGCTGCCTCCACCCATACCACCACTACCGGAACCGCTGCCATTGCCCATCTTGCCGCCATTATGAACCGGGTTCCCTCTTTCATCCATTCCCTTCCTAGAACCCATGTAATTCTGCCGCTCGGACGGTGTCATCTGATCAAGCCGGCTATTCCATTCCGCCTGAAATGCATCTCGTTCCGCTTGAGGAGCACTCTGCATGGTGCCCCGTAGATTGCTCAAATCTTCTGTGGACATGGCTTTGTAATCTGCAGCCCAGGCGTATGAATTAACGGAAATCAGCGCTAATGCAATCAAGCCTGCCGTTTTTATTTTACTTGTCATTTTCGGACCTCAATGAGTGGATTGGGAAAATCAAATACTGCATTATGCAGTTCTCTTTTCCTGATGTTTTTCTTACTTCCTTCATCTTGATATGAATTCAAATTCACTGCTTCATACCCTCTAATCTCAGCGGAACGCCTCGTGCTGAAGAAGGTACAAATGCTTTTGTATTCATGGCGAAAGATCTCCATGTCTTCCTTTGTCCATGGGATGCTGAGGGGTGTTGGCGATTGCTGTATCGATTGGCAGTCCATTACCACCTCATGGCCATCGGTTGTATGAACAAATTGCGGTTGTAGGATCAAATATAATCATCAATAGAGTAAAGGATATAAGGTAGCAATGCCTTTGCCTTTGACTTTTTCCCAATTCTGTGACCACATCAAGGTAGGAGATCCTGCAAAGTGTAGATGCCTCATCGAAAGTGAGCCTTGAAATTTGAAAAGATCTCTTTTTTTTCATGGAGATGGCGTTCAAGCAATCTTCCTCCCTCAACCCTTCATTAAGGAGATCGACCATGAAATTTGCCCAAACTGCTCTTTTGGTATTGATCCTCGCAGTCGCCCTTCCAGCCTGTGCTGTGGACAAACACCATCCTGCTGCTGCGGATGCAGCGGCGGTCCAACCACCCCAGGCGGCGCCAGCCCCGGCGATGCAAGCAGATATGATGAAAATGGAATCCGCCATGATGCAGATGCAGGACTCGCGGATGAAAATGCAGGCGGCCACCAATCCAGTCGAGAAAAAGCGCCTCATGCACATGCATATGCAACAGATGCAGGAAGGAATGAAGATGATGGGCATGATGGGAAAGATGGATGGTCAGAAAATGGGCATGATGCCAATGGGCGGAAAGGATATGAAGAAAAAGCCTATGGCTGGTCATGACATGAGTAAAATGAACATGGGCGGCCAGGATATGAGCAAGATGCCCATGACAGGTAAAGACATGAGCAAAATACCGGTAAACGACCGGATGGCTATGATGGAAAAGAAAATGGCCATGATGGACAAGATGATGGGCTCATGTGGCATGATGGACGGGATGATGGAAAAAATGATGGGCCCGGGCGGCATGATGGAAATGAAAGAAAAAAAGATGTCGATGATGATGGAGATGATGAATGGCATGATGGCCCAACAGGAAATGATGATGAAATAAGCCAATTGTTGTTGGTCGGGAATCCGCCTTTGCCTAAGTTCCTTTATCAAGAACAATCTCGGATAGACAATCCTCAATACAAGCTTATATCTTAATCAAAGGTTGATATACCGCATAGCCGTACATTAAAAGGACCTCGCAGCAAGGAAACAGCCGATGAGCAATGAGGGAACGTTTCGAACAGAATTCGTGTTTGGAGTTTTGGCGCTCGCGATTTCAGCATTGCTCATCGGCTGTTCAATGGATGTGGCTCCTCTTCGCAAATACGATCCCCTGCCCCATGCACCGCAGTCCATAAAATTCATTTCCAAAGATACCCCTGTCAACACGAAAAAAGCGCTGGGTTTAGATGAAGCCATCGCCATCTGCCTGACAAATAACCATGCCCTGCGCATAGCACGGGAGGAAATCAACATAGCAGAAGGCCAGCTGCAGCAGGCAAAATTGTTGCATAACCCGGAACTCGAATTCAGCATCAGTTCCTCTTCCGCCGCAGATTCGGTTCTGGGTATTGCCGGATCGCTCCTGCAGCCCATTGAGCTGTTCTGGCCAAAACGACGGGTAGCCATTTCGGTGGCTGAAGCCTCCCTGGAACGGGCAAAGGCCGACGTCCAAAGATTCGAATGGGAGATGCGCGTCACCATCAAAAGAACCTATCTTCAGACCATTTTGCAGCAAAATGAAAAAGCCCTGTTTGAGCAGTCATTGGAAATCATCCAGAGGCTTTCGTCGGCCACGGCCCGGCTGAAAGCCGGAGGTGAAGTATCGCGCCTCAGTGAGTTGCTGGTACGGTCTGAAGTTGTTCAGGCAAAAGCGCGGCTGATTGAGGCCGAATCAGTACTGGCGAAAAAAAAATCCGAGATGGCGATACTGCTGGGGGTCCCGTCACTTCCCCAGCTGCTGGACGGAACTCTGGAATTTCCCGATTCCTTTGATTTAGACCCAGCAAAACTCTCCCGAACATTTGCCGCCGGCAGTATTGAAATTTATCTGCGGGATGCAGAGGTCCGGCTGGCCGCACTGGAACATGCCGCCGCCTCAAAAAACTGGCTGCCAACGCCAGCACTTGGAGTGACTGCTGAGAGGGATACAGATGCAGCACGGTTGTTTGGAGGACTGTTTTCGCTGGAGTTGCCTATTTTCAATCGTAACCAGGGGGAAGTCCAATCCCGAACAGCAGCACTGTCCAAGGCGCGAATAGAACGCGAGCAAACTGAATTTGTCGGGCAGCAAACCCTTGATCGACTGACTATCCTTCTCCAGCAGATTATGCGGTTGATGTCACTGTATCGGGATGAGGGTTTGCCGGCGATTGAGGAGAATCTCATTTTGGTTCAAAAAGCCATCTCAGCCGGCGAATTATCGACCTTAGAACTCATCGCCGCCAGACAACAGGCCATCACCATGAGGTTGGCGAATTTACAGACACGGTTCGCCGGGGTCGAAATTCTGCTGGATCTGGAGGCTGTACTGGGAACACCCGTGTTTGATCTGCAAATAGCAGACACAGCGCAGGAGATTGCAACGCCATGAAATATTTTCTCAACCTGTTCTATTGGCCAGGTCTTTTTTTCTGCGCCATCATCGGGTACTCGCTGGAGAGCCTCGCCCAGACGAATCAGCCGGCTGCACCCACTGGACAGACCGGTTCAGCGTTGCGGTCGCTCTCGGGCCATGGCGAAAACTTTGAGGTCATTTTAAAATTCCCGGCTTTTCAGGTTGGAAACGATGTATCCCTAACCGCCTACGTTCTGGACAGCGCCACAAATGAGCCGATCAAGGGAGCGGCCCTCTCCGGAGGTATGTCGAGCGGAAGCGAAAGCCTAGCCGTTACGTTCGCGGCAACGCCTCAGTCGATGCCGGGTGCATACGAGGGAAAAATCCACGTCTCAAGCGACAAGCCGTATTCCTGGCTGTTTGATATTTCGCTTGGCGAAAAAACCGATCTGGTTGCCATTGACGGATTCAAAGCCGGCGAGGACAGCAGGGGGACACCCACTCCAGTCTCTCTCCAACCTAAAAAAACCGGCTATGAAATCAACCTGACACCAGCCGAAATCGCCGTTTTTATTGCCGCCTTTGTAGTTCTTCAGGTTGCCATAGTCTTTTTCGTGCGAAAACGTTTCCCCTTCAGTGCATCTGC
>JANOIV010000056.1:0-4343 GCA_031407875.1 Desulfobulbaceae bacterium
CACCCTTGCCTTGAAACTCGCTGCGTGTTTCCGTCTCGTTCCTTTTGCCATTTTCTGCTCCTTGATTAAGCCCTATATTGGGCTTTATTAGTAGCAGAGTTTCCACTTAACGGCTTGTCCAAATTTCCGGCGCCACTTCTGACCCCAATGATCGATTTGACCTCGAATATACCAACCGGTTAATGCCGGTATTGCTGGACTTTCAGTCCGCGAATGCAAAACCACCTGCTTCAAGCAGGTGGTTTTTTAGTTTCAACTGTCGAAAATGAGGTATACGCTCCAGAAAGATATTCCAGACAACGGAAAATATTAGGTAGTAAGATGAGAAACATTCCTTATTTTTAAGCAAACGAGACTTTTGCAAAATGCTTGTCACCCCCGAATGCATCAATCGGAGAGCCAGTTTCTCCAGACGGTTAGAACTTAGATTCCGGCTTAAAACCTGCCGGAAGGAGAACTTTTTCAACTTTTACAAGAGACTCAAGCAAGACAAATTGAGTCTTTTTCTGGAGGTTCATTATGAAAACTGAACTTTTAAACCCGCAGAACAGTGTCATCATCTTTATCGACCACCAACCGCAGATGACGTTTGGCGTTGCCAGTATTGACCGCCAGGCCCTATTTAACAACGTGCTGCTGCTGGCCAAGGCTGCCAAGATATTCAAAGTGCCAATCATCCTGACCACAGTCGAAACGAAGAGCTTCTCCGGCAACATGTTGCCACAGCTCCTAGACATCTTTCCTGATCAGGCGCCGATTGAGCGAAGTTCCATGAACTCATGGGAGGATGAAAAATTTGTGGCGGCAGTGCAGGCCACCGGCAAGAAGAAACTGATAATGGCCGCCCTCTGGACCGAGGTCTGCCTGGCATTCCCGGCTTTGGAAGCACTCAAGGCCGGCTATGAGGTATACGCAGTGGAGGATGCCTCGGGCGGCACCAGCGTAGCGGCTCATAACGCCGGAATGCGTCGCGTTGAGCAGGCGGGTGCTGTTCCGGTGACATCCTTACAGGTTCTGCTTGAATACCAGCGCGATTGGGCACGCAAGGAAACCTACAATGAAGTCATAGAGGTTGTGAAAGAGCACTGCGGGGCCTACGGCCAAGGTGTGGAATACGCCTACACCATGGTGCACGGCGCACCCGCCAGTCGAACCGGGACAACAGGAAAATAGTCCATGAAGGACACAACGCTGCATACCGAGATGGGCGACTCCGGGCCGCTCACTGTCGTTGCCTCCTGGAAGGTAAAACCGGGAAAGGAGGCTGCGTTTGAAGAATGGCATTGTGAAATATCTGCCGCCGCGCTGGCATTTCCCGGGCATCTCGGAGTGACGGTCATCCGACCGTCACAAACAACAGGCGAGTATGTAGTTATTTTTAAATTTGATACACTTGAGCACCTTGCCGCCTGGCAAGAATCGGCGCTCCGTCGGGAGTGGCTGGCCAAGGCTGAATCATTACAAATACAAAAACCACGCTATCAGACGGGGTATGGCCTGGAATTCTGGTTCACCTCGCCAAAAGCGATGCAGCATCCGCCGCGCTGGAAAATGGCCCTGGTCACTGTGCTGGCCATTTATCCCACCGTCAATCTCGTCAGCCTCAGCCTGAGACCGCTTATCGGTGGGCTTTCGCCCTGGCTTGGCGGTCTGGTGGCCATCCCGATAATCGTGTTGCTGATGACCTATCTGGTCATGCCGCTCATGACCAGGGTCTTTGCCAGTTGGCTCTTCCCCGCTGCAAAGGAGATACAGTCATGAATGCGTCTTATGCGGATACTATCCTGATCAACGGTCGTATTACCACTCTTGACCCACTCTCTCCCGAGGTGAGTGCTGTCGCTATCCGGGATGGCCGTTTCCTCGCGGTTGGAGACGACCACTCGGTAAGCGCCCACGCAGGACCTTCTACCAAGAAGATCGACCTGCATGGGCGCACGGTTATTCCGGGATTGAACGATTCCCACATCCACGTCATCCGCGGCGGCCTGAACTACAATATGGAGTTGCGCTGGGACGGGGTACCCTCCGTAGCTATTGCCTTACAGATGCTTAAAGATCAAGCCCGCCGCACGCCGGCCCCACAATGGGTACGCGTAGTAGGAGGCTGGTCGGAATTTCAGTTCAGCGAAAAGCGGATGCCGACCCTCGAAGAGATCAATGCTGTTTCCCCTGACACACCGGTCTTTGTCCTCCATCTGTACGACCGGGCCATTATCAACCGTGCCGCCTTGCGGGCCTTGGGCTACAATCGCGAGACTCCCGATCCTCCCGGCAGCGTTATCGAGCGTGACAGAATCGGCAATCCCACCGGCCTGCTCATTGCCAAACCCAATGCGCTCATCCTCTATGCCAGTCTGGCAAAGGGACCGAAGCTGGCCTTCGACGACCAAGTGAACTCCACTCGCCATTTCATGCGGGAACTCAACCGCCTGGGAGTGACCAGCTGCATCGACGCCGGCGGGGGTTTCCAGAATTACCCCGAAGACTACCGGGTCATTGATCATCTGGTTGAACAGGATCAGATGACCCTGCGTATCGCTTACAACCTTTTCACCCAACGCCCGAAACAGGAGTATGACGACTTTGCCGGCTGGGCGAAGATTGTCTCGCCCGGACAAGGCAATGATGTCTACAAGATGAACGGTGCCGGTGAGATGCTGGTCTTCTCGGCTGCCGACTTCGAGGATTTTTTGGAACCTCGCCCTGATCTGCAGCCGATCATGGAGGCGGAGTTGAAGACGGTCATCAGTTTGTTGGTAGAGAAACGCTGGCCGTTCCGCCTGCACGCCACCTACGACGAGTCGATCGCCCGTTTTCTCACCATCTTCGAGGAGATTGACCGGGATATCCCCTTCAACAGTCTGCGCTGGTTCTTCGACCATGCCGAGACCATCTCGGAGCGGAGCATGGAGCGGGTGAAGAGGCTGGGAGGCGGCATCGCCATCCAGGACCGCATGGCATTTCAGGGCGAATACTTTGTGGCGCGCTATGGCGCCAAGGCAGCACAGCGGACGCCGCCGATCACCCGCATGCTGGATCTGGGCATTCCGGTCGGCGCCGGCACTGATGCCACCCGGGTTTCGAGCTACAACCCCTGGCTGTCGCTCTACTGGCTGGCGAGTGGCAGAACGGTTGGTGGGCTTGCTTTATACGATGAAAAGAACCGACTGAGTCGCAGCACGGCTTTGCGCCTGTACTCCGAGGGCAGTTCCTGGTTTTCCGGTGACGACGGCAAGAAGGGGCGGATTGCGGCGGGACAGCTGGCCGATCTTGCCGTACTCTCGGCTGATTACTTTGATGTCCCGGAAGAGGAGATCAAGGATATCGAATCGGTATTAACGATCATGGGTGGGAAAGTGGTACACGGCAGCGCTGAGTTCGGCGGCTTAGCCCCGCTCTTGCCGCAGGTTTCGCCGGACTGGGCGCCGACCGGGGTTTATGGCGGAGCCTACCGCCATGCCCATACGGTTGCTCCCGTCACGTTAACGAGATCTGCCCGTCCGTGCGGCAACCCGCTGCACCAACACACCCACACCGTGCTCGGCGAGACCGGCAGCTGGGGCATAGGTTGCACCTGTTTTGCATTTTAAACCCGCCCGACAAGGCGGGAGAAAAGGAGACGAACTGCAATGAAGCCAATTTTACCCACCAATGAGCTGAAAAAGCGCCTGAATGAAGGTGCTGTAGTGATCGATGTAATGACTCCGGAAGATTATGCCGCCTGCCATGTGGCCGGTGCCAAAAACGCCTGTATTTATGAAATGGTTTTTCTTGACCGGATCGCCGAATCCGTCCCCGACCGAAACACCGAGCTGATCGTCTACGACGCCACCGGTACATCCAGGACGGCCGAGCTTGCGCTGGAAAGGCTCCTCCAGGCGGGATACACCAAGGTGTCCATCCTTTCCGGCGGCCTTGCGGCCTGGCGGGATGCGGGGATGCCGGTGGAGGAAGGTGAGGATATGGCTCTGTCTAAGTTAGCGCCGGTGGACGGTACCTATCACATCGATACCGAAAACAGCCGGCTTGAGTGGATCGGCCGCAATCTCAACAATCGCCACTTCGGCCGTATCGATATCCTGAAGGGGGAGTTGCTCATCGTCGACAGCAGACCTTCTGCAGGAAGCATTGTGCTTAATATGGCTTCGATAACCAATCTCGACCTGCAGGATCCGGGCTACCACGACATGCTGCTCAACCACTTGAAATCGGATGATTTCTTTGCGGTGGAGCGTTTTCCGACCGCATCGCTGACGCTGACCGGCTGGCAAGAGCAGAGTGGGGCACCTCCTGAGGCACCCAACGGGATTGCCATGGGTGAGCTGACCATCAAGGACGTC
>JANOIV010000106.1:0-22481 GCA_031407875.1 Desulfobulbaceae bacterium
TTCATTATGCAATCCCCATTTGTTTTTCAGCATAACTGACCGCCTCTTCTACACGCTGCAAGCCAGTACCTCCAGTTGAGATACGGCTGTTCACCGAACCTTCAACCTGTAAAACCTCAAAAACATCTTTCTTGATTGCCAAGGAGAACTGTGCCAGTTCTTCGAGACTCAACTCCTCCAGTTCACACCCCTTGCCCAGACAATAGGCTACCGCTCGTCCAACAATACCATGGGCCTCACGAAAAGGTACATCTTTTAGGACCAGATAATCGGCCAGATCCGTGGCGGTCATACAGCCGAAACGGGTGGCCTCCGCCATCCGCTCCGTCCTGAATCTGAGGTTTTTCAGCAGCTCCGCCATAATGGCAAGGGAGGCGCTCACGGTGTCCACCGCATCAAAAACCGGTTCCTTATCCTCCTGCAAATCACGGTTGTAGGTGAGCGGCAGTCCTTTCACCAAAGTGATCAGGGTTATAAGACTTCCCACCACCCTGCCGCTCTTACCGCGAATCAATTCAGGGATATCGGGGTTTTTTTTCTGTGGCATGATCGAGGAACCGGTGCAGAAGGCATCGGCGATATCAACAAAGTTGAATTCCTGCGTCGACCAGAGGACCAGTTCTTCTGACAGCCGAGAGAGGTGGAGTTGGATCAGGGTACAACAGCTGACAAATTCTATGGCGAAATCGCGGTCACCCACCGTATCCATGGAATTGGCCGTCACCCCGTCAAACCCGAGGGCCGCCGCCACCTGCTCCCGGTCGATGGGCAAGCCCGTACCAGCCATGGCGGCGCAACCGAGCGGCGAGAGGTTCAGCCGTTTGCGGCAGTCCGCAAGGCGCGTCAGGTCACGGCCGAACATCTCGTAATAGGCCAGCATGTGGTGGGAGATTAGGACCGGTTGGGCCCTTTGCATATGCGTGTATCCCGGCATGACCCGGCCCAGGTATGCCCTGGCCAACAGGACGAAGGCCTTACGAATTTCGACGAGCAGCCCTGCGAGGATGTCACACTGATCACGCAGATACATCTTGAGGTCAAGGGCTATCTGATCATTACGGCTGCGAGCGCTGTGCAGCTTGGCTCCGGTCGGACCGATCCTGTCGACCAGGGATTTTTCGATATTCATGTGAATATCTTCAAGCTCCCGCTTGAATTGGAAGGTCCCTGCTTCGATTTCCTGCTCAATCGCCACAAGACCGCCTACAATAGCAGCAAGCTCCTCGGCACTGAGAATTCCTATGCCGGCCAGCATGGTGGCATGGGCCTTGCTGCCGGCTATGTCATACCTGTAGAGCCGCCAGTCATACTGAATCGACGCGGTGAAGGCCTCAACCGAACCGGCAGTGGCTGTCGAAAACCGCCCGCCCCACAACTTTTTTGAACCGCTCCCTTTCTCGTCGCTCATACCGGCCCGTCACTTATGCTGAAGCGCCTGAATTTTCAGACGGAGTCCGTTGAGACGGATAAAACCTGTGGCGTCACCCTGATTGTAGACAGTGTCCTCTTCGAAGGTGGCAAAGCTCTCCTGGTAGAGCGACTGCGCCGATTTCCGACCGACTGTTGTGCAATTTCCCTTGTACAGCTTCAGTCTGACTGTGCCGTTGACGGTTTTCTGGGTGGCATCCATGGTGGTCTGCAGCAACTCTCTCTCGGGAGAGAACCAGAAGCCGTTGTAGATCAGCTCGGAATAGCGGGACACCAGGGAATCACGGATGCGCATGACCTCACGGTCCAAGGTGATGGTTTCAAGGGCCCGGTGGGCCTCCCGCAGGACGGTGCCGCCCGGTGTCTCATAGACCCCCCGTGATTTCATGCCGACAAAGCGGTTTTCCACGAGATCAAGACGGCCGATGCCATTCTGCCCGCCCAACCTGTTGAGTTGCTGAAAAAGAGGCAGTGCTTCAAGCTGTTGACCGTCGATGGCGACAGGATTACCGTTTCTGAATTCGAGTTCCAGATAGGTTGGCCTGTCCGGGGCATTTTCCGGCGAGACCGTCAGCTTGAACATCGTCTCATCCGGTTCATTCCAGGGATCCTCAAGAATTCCTCCCTCAAAACTGATATGCAGGAGATTTTCATCGGAACTGTAGGGCTTTTCTTTGGTGACGGGGATGGGAATTGCATGTTTCTCGGCATACTCAACCAGCTTCTGTCTGGAATTGAGATCCCACAGCCGCCAGGGCGCGATGATCTTCAATTTGGGCGCAAGACCGATATAGGCCAGCTCAAACCGGACCTGGTCGTTACCCTTGCCGGTTGCCCCATGACTGACCGCGTCGGCACCTTCGGCCAGGGCAATGCGAACCTGCTCTTTGGCAATCAGTGGTCGCGCAAGGGAGGTCCCCAGGAGATATGATCCCTCATAGATGGCATTGGCCCGGAAAGCCGGAAAGATATAGTCTTCGACAAACTCTTTTTTCAGGTCCGAGACAATCACCTTCTCCGCCCCGGTCGCCAGACCCTTGGCCCGCACCGCAGCCCAATCTTCCTCCTGCCCGATATCGGCAGAGTAGGCCACCACAGAGCAGCGGTATTCTTCGGCCAGCCATTTCAGAATCACCGAGGTATCAAGCCCGCCGGAATAAGCCAGGACAATTTTTTTCACATCCATTCAACAAGCCTCAAAGGTAAAGAAAATACGGGCATTTTCCATAATGTTTCATCGTATCAACGCATTCTGTCCAGTATCAGGCAATAAGTTTTTCCAGGATCGCCTTGTGGATATGCATCTTGTTTTCCGCCTGATCAAAGGCCACACACTGCGCCGACTCGAGAACCTCGTCGGTGATTTCCTCACCTCGATGGGCAGGCAGACAGTGCAGGACGATGCAATTTTGCGGGGCTTTGGCCAACAGTTGTCTATTCACCTGATAGGCACTGAACACCTGCAGGCGCTCGGCCTGCTCTTTTTCCTGGCCCATGGAGGCCCAGACATCGACGTTGATGACGTCGGCGCCGGCAACTGCCTGTTCGGAATCTCTGATCATCGTGATGGGCAGGACAGCCTCGGCACGGCTCCTGGCCAGGATCCCGGCATCAGGTTCATAGCCCTCCGGACAGGCCAGAATAAGCTCGAAACCCAGTTTACCGGCGGCCTGGATCCAGGAGTTGGCCATATTATTGCCATCGCCAACCCAGGCTATCTTGAGCTTCTCCAGTGATCCTTTTTTTTCCCGAACCGTCATGATGTCGCTGAGGATCTGACAGGGGTGATGCAGATCGGTCAGGGCATTGATCACCGGGACGGTGGCATAGGCCGCCAGTTCGTCCACCACCCCCTGGCCGAATGTCCGTACCACCATGCCATCCACATAGCGGGACATGACCCGGGCCATATCCTTCAACGGCTCTGAACGGGCCAACTGGGTGTCCCGGGCGGAGAGGAATATGACCTGCCCCCCGAGGCCGTACATGGCCGCCTCAAAAGAAACCCGAGTCCTGGTGGAGGGTTTTTCAAAGATCAGACCAATGGTCTTACCAGTCAGTTGCTGGTGGACAACACCTTGATTTCGTTCTTTTTTTAACTGCAAAGCCCGTTCGACAAAACCGACAAGCTCTTCTTTTGAAAAATCTTGTAATGAAAGCAAATGCCTCGGCATGGTTCTCACTCGTATTTCAGACCGGCAACTCTTCTTTGCCGGTGTTTACCTCCCTCCTCCTCATCACACTGATTTTTCAAGGGAGAAAGAGAGTATCATTACATAAAATGCAGGTGATTTGCAAAGATTTTTCCGGAATCGCTCCGCCACACGGCTGATAGGCACAAATGGTTGCAGATCAGTATTCCGCCAGAAGACCGGCAAGCGCCGTCAGAAATTGATCGATCTCCACTTCACTGACAATCAGGGGCGGTACAAAACGCAGGGCGACATTGCCTGCAAAATTAAAGAGAAAGCCGCGTTCAAACATCCTCTTGACAATCTCGCTCCCCAGTTCAATTCCCTTCTCGGTAAGAACCAGCCCCCAGATCATGCCTCTCCCTCTGACACCGGACAGCAGAGCGGGAAAGCGTTCTGCCAATTTCAGCAGTTCATCCTGGAGATATTTTCCTCTGGCTCGAACCCCAATGAGAAAACCCTCATGCAGGATGGTTTTCAGGGTTGCAACCGCAGCCGCCGCAGCAACGGGGTTGCCGCCAAAGGTCGAGGCATGGGTCCCCGGAGTGAAGGAAGCGGCGATCTTGTCAGTTGTCAGCATGGCTCCGATGGGCAGACCGTTGGCCAGGGCCTTGGCCAGGGTCATGATGTCGGGCACGATGCCTGTCTGTTCATAGGCAAAGAGGGTTCCGGTCCGGCCGACGCCGGTCTGGATCTCGTCAAAGATCAAGAGTAGCCCGTGTCTGTTGCACAGATTCCGTATTCCCTGCAGATATTCAGTCTCCAGAGGGCGTATCCCGCCTTCGCCCTGCAGAGGTTCGCAGAGGATGGCGCAGGTCTTGTCGCTGATCAGGCCTTGCAAGGCCTGCAGATCGCCGAAAGGGGCATGAACAAACCCCTTGGGCAGCGGTTCGAATCCCTTGTGGAACCTGGTCTGGCCCGTAGCCGCCACGGTGGCCAGTGTCCTGCCGTGAAAGGAGCCGGCCAGGGAGATGACTTCGTACCTCCCTTCTCCCGAGTGGATACGCGCCAGTTTGATCGCCGCCTCGTTGGCCTCGGCCCCGCTGTTGGCCAGAAAGACCTTGTCGGCAAAGGAATGGGCGATCAGTAATTCGGCAAGTTCGGTTTGCGGCCTAGTGTAATAGAGATTGGAGACATGGACCAGCTCAGTGGCCTGGCGGCAGATCGCCTCGGTGACGGCCGGATGACAGTGGCCAAGGCTGCAGACCGCTATCCCCGAGAGAAAATCAAGATACTCGTGACCATCGGCATCCCGCAACAGACAGCCCTCACCTTTGACCATGGCGGCAGGGTATCTCGCATAGGTCCCGACAAAGACCCGGTCGGCCCTTGCCCGCAACTCTTCATTCGTCATTTCCATCAATAAATCTCCGTTCCAACCCCTTCACGGGTGAACATTTCGAGCAGAATCGCATGTTCCACTCTGCCATCAAGGATATAGGTCTTGGCCACGCCACGGGTGAGGGCCGACTCGCAGCAGCGAACCTTGGGAATCATCCCCCCGGTCAGGGTACCGTCTGCTATCAACGGTTCAAGGTCCTGACGAGAGAGCGAGGTAATGAGCCTTCCTTCCTTGTCCATGACCCCGGCCACATCGGTAAGCAACATGAGTTTTTCCGCGGCCAGTTCTCCGGCTATGGCCCCCGCCACCAGATCGGCATTGATATTATAGGCCTGGCCGTCCTCTCCCACCCCGACCGGGGCGATAACCGGAATGAAATCGGCCTGAGACAGACTCTCCAGCACCTGGGGATTGATCTTGGTCACCTGACCGACCCGGCCAAGGTCGATAAGCTCAGGCGGGGCTTCCTTGAGTTCCTCTCCTTTACCGTGCATACTCATCTGCAGTTTTCTGGCACAGACCAGATCGCCATCGCGCCCAGACAAGCCAACCGCCTTGCCGCCACAATGGTTGATCAGGCCGACAATTTCCTTGTTCACCTTACCGACCAGGACCATCTCAACTACATCCATGGTCTCCCCGTCGGTCACCCGCATGCCCTGCACATAGCTCGGCTTAATATCCAGGCGTTCGAGGAATCTGTTGATCTGCGGCCCGCCACCATGCACGATCACCGGATTGATGCCGATCTGCTTTAACAGGATGACATCAAGGGCGAACTGTCTTTTCAGATGCTCGTCGACCATGGCATGGCCACCATATTTTATCACCACAGTCTTATGCCGGAATTTCTGCATATAGGGCAGAGATTCGATGAGGACCTTGGCCTTCTCAATGCTTTCTTTCATTGTGTTACCTCGGACTGAATATCTCTCCTGCTTCCAGCTCCTGAAATAATGACCTCTGATTTCAGCAGATAATTGACGATCTCTGAGTGCTCAACCACCCAATTCCCCTGATATTGTACTGACACCCGCCAGGTAAGTAAAGCACTGTTTCTCAGGGAATCGCTACACCATTGCTTTACATTTTGCAGGCTATAAGATAGGATGGGCTCGGTAATTGCATTAGGGGAAGGCTCCTCTTTTTTTTCGTCCAAAGGAGATCCATCATGACTCGCTCATTTTTCTCTTTTTTTCTGTTCTGCTGCCTTATTATGACGGCCTGCTGTCTCTATGCATCCCCCGCCCGAGCAGCCGAGGCCCCCATTCAGATTGAGGCCGATCATATGTCCTCGACGGAGAAGACCAATACCGTCCTCTTCACCGGCAATGTTGACGCCAAACAAAAAGACGTGCGCATCCGTTCCAACGAGATGACGGTCTACTATACCCCTCCCGCCAAATCAGCAGGGAAGAAGGCAACGAAGACCGGCCAGCAGGTTGAAAAACTAATCTGTACCGGCAATGTCGAGGTCTCCAAAAAAGAGTGGCTCGGGACCTCCAACAGGATGATCTATCTCGCCAAGGAACGGCAGGTCATTCTTATTGAAAATGCCAAGGCCTACCAGGGACAGAACATGGTAAGCGGCGAAAAAATCATCTACTATCTCGACGAGGGCCGCTCGGAAGTGGTCGGCAAGCGCCCATCAGCCACCGTTGGCGGTAAAAACCAGAAAGAGAACAAATCCTCGCGGGTCAACATGACGATCATCCAGAAATAGTGCGCTCTCCAGCCCCCTCAACCTCTACCCCATAGATCCCCATGTCCCTGCTGGAAACAAAGAATATCGTCAAACGTTACGGCAACCGCACTGTCGTTGACGGCGTCAATCTGCAGGTCAATACCGGGGTTGTGGTTGGCCTGCTCGGTCCGAACGGGGCCGGAAAAACGACCTCATTCTACTCGATTGCCGGTTTTATCCGACCCACCGGTGGCCATGTACTTCTCGATGGCGAGACAATCACCAATCTGCCGATCCATAAAAGGGCGCTCAAGGGGATTTCCTATCTGGCCCAGGAACCTTCGGTGTTCAAGAAACTGACCGTCGAAGAAAATGTCCGGATCATTCTCGAACCCCTCGGTTTGAGCAAAAACGAGATCAACAACCGGATTGACGAACTCATGGCGGATCTGGGTATCGAGTACCTCCGCAACAACAAAGGGTATTCCCTCTCTGGCGGAGAACGGCGGCGGGTTGAGATCATGCGCTCCCTCTCCACCCGACCGCGCTTTATCCTCCTCGACGAACCCTTTGCCGGTATCGATCCTCTGGCGGTCATTGAACTGCAGAAGATCATTTATAATCTCAAGAACAAGGGTTTGGGAATCCTGATTTCCGACCATAACGTCCGGGAAACACTGCAAGTCTGCGATTTTGCCTATATCATGAACGCCGGCCAGATCCTGACAAGTGGTGTGGCTGACGACATCATCGAAAGTGAAGTAGCCCGAAAGATGTATCTCGGCGAAAATTTTAGCATGTAACTGCCATGGCCCTGGAACTCCGACAACAGCTCAAGCTTACTCAGAAACTGGTGATGACGCCCCAGTTGCGCCAGGCCATCAGGCTGCTGCAGTTGAACAGGCTGGAACTCTCCGACGCCCTGCAGGCGGAACTGGAGGAAAACCCGGCCCTGGAAGAGGATCTTTCGGTGAGCGAAAGCCCTGAGCATCCTCAGACGCTCTCTTCAACGGTGGAAAACCTGGAGGCCGGCAGAGAGCAGGACTACACGGAACGCATCTCGATCTCGGACAATATTTCCGAGATCAATTGGGAGGACTACGCCAATAATTTCGACAGCAATTTCTCCTTTGCCCACGAGACACCGGCCGCGGATGCCCCCTCTCAATTTGATTTTATCTCTGAAAAACCTGGGCTTTCCGCATATCTCAATTGGCAGTTGGTGCACGAGGAACTTGACGCCAAGGAATGGGAAATCGCCCTGTTCGTGGTAGGCAACCTCAACAGATATGGTTTTCTCGAGGTTGGAATCGAGGAAATCATGGCAGAGACCGCTTGCAGTCATGACGATGCCGAATATATTCTCGAGGTCATCCAGGAACTTGACCCACCGGGAATAGCTGCCAGAAATGTCACGGAATCACTGCTCCTGCAGCTCGATCGCCTGGGCCTTGCCGATTCGCTTGCCGCCGAGATTGTGCGGGATCATCTTCCTCTCCTTGAGACCAGGAATTACAAATCCCTGATGAAGGCCACCGGTCGGAAAAAATCCGAGATCATCAAGGCTATCGACTGCATCACCTCGGAACTCACTCCCTATCCAGGCCTGCCGTTTGCTCAAGAAGCCACCAACTATATCGTTCCTGACGTCTATGTCACAAAAATCGACGGTGAATACATTATCCACCTCAATGATGACGATCTGCCCCGACTCAAACTCTCTTCCCACTACCAGGAACTCCTGAAGGAAGGCAAAGCCCTGCAGAAGGAATCGCGGCAATATATCAGCGATAAACTGAAAAACGCCGAATGGTTCATCAAATCGATCCACCAGCGGCAACGGACCATCTATAAGGTCATGGAAAGTCTGCTCAAATTCCAGTACGAGTTTTTCGAGCACGGCCCGGGCCATCTCAAACCCCTTATTTTGCGTGATGTCGCTGAAGACATCGAGATGCATGAATCGACGATCAGCCGGGTCACCTCCAATAAATATGCCCATACCCCGCAAGGGATCTACGAGCTGAAATTCTTCTTTTCCACGGCCATTCCCCGGGACGGCTGCGAGGCCCTGGCCTCGGAATCCATCAGGAATACCATTCTCAAGATGATTCATGAGGAAGACAAGTCAAAACCGCTCAGCGATAACGCCATCTCCGAGATGCTCGCGGCACAGAACATTCAGATAGCCCGAAGAACTGTCGCTAAGTACCGTGAACAAATGAAAATTATGCCAGTCAAACATCGCCGCCACAACAGATAATTTTCGGGTTTGAGCTTTCAGGTCAGCCCTCCTTTTCGCCCCCAACGGGTCGCTTCGAATGAGAATTCTCCTTTCTCTCTTGCCTTTTGCCAGCTATACTTTGACTCATAAACCGGCGCACATGGCCAACCGCTCAACTTCAGCCCAGGATGACCCCATCATGCCCTCAAAGCCGAAGACCTTCAGCCCTTCTGCCACACTTGTCCTCCTTGTTCTGGCTTTGACCCTGACATCATGTTCACGGCTCATCACCGGCACACTCATCGAACCGACTGTCGACAATCTCCAGAAGCAGACGGACCTCGATCTCGTCTGCGAAGGCGCCCCCGCCTATCTGCTGATGATCGACAGCATGCTTGCCTCCGACCCAGACGACACGGCCCTCCTGCGGATCGGCTCCCAATCCTATGCGGCCTACACCAGCGCCCTTGCCGAATGCGATGCGCCAGCCAAGAGAATTCAGGCCATTGCCGACAAGGCGAGGCTCTACGGCACCACTCTTATCAGCCATCTGCTGCCCGATGCCACAACGGCCCGGCAGGATGAACTGGACCGGGAACTGGCCCGCGCCGGCAAGGCTGATATCCCCTCTCTCTTCTGGGGAACATTGGCCTGGCTTTCTTGGATTCAGCAGCAGCAGGGTTCGCCGGCAGCAATGGCCGATCTGGTTGTGGTGGAAAAGATCATGACCCGCCTGCTCCAACTGGATGAAACATTCCAGTTCGGCGCCATCCATCTTTTTTTCGGCGCTCTCCATGCCACCAGACCGGCATTGATCGGCGGTAATCCGGAACGCAGCCGTCAGCATTTTGAACGGGCTCTCGAAATCTCCAGACACCAGTTCCTGCTCATCCAGACAACCTATGCCGAAACCTACGCCCGAAACACCCTGAATAAACAGCTGCATGACCGCCTGCTCAAGGAAGTACTCGATTTCCCCTTAAAATCTGCGCCTCAATTTGCCCTCAGCAATGTAATCTCCCGAAAAAAAGCGGCCCGCCTTCTTGAGGAAGATTATTTCGCCGAATAGTGCTACATGTAGTTTACTTCATCATTGTATCCACGGACGACGAATCCCTCAACCGGAGACTTTATGAACCCACTACGCTGTCTTTTCCCGACACTTTTTTTGCTACTCCTGCTCACCTGCCAGGCCGCCGAGGCAAAGCCGAAATATCTTTTTAAAATCGGCAGTCTGGCCCCCGAAGGTTCGGTCTGGGTTCTGCAATTTCAGGAATTTGCCAAGGAAGTCGAACAAAAGACCAAAGGTGAGGTGGGATTCCGGATGTATGCCGGGGGTATCATGGGTGATGATCAGGCCATGTACCGGAAGATGCGGGTCGGTCAATTGCACGGCGGCGGCTTCACCATGACCGGTATCTCCCAGATCGTCCCCGATTTTCGGGTCATGTCCCTGCCCTTTTTCCTCAAATCCTATGCCGAGGTCGACACGGTGACCCAGGGCCTTGTACCACACTTCAAACAGCGGTTCGCTGATCAGGGTATGGAATTTATCGCCATGACCGAGGTCGGATTCATCTATACCATGTCCACCGTTCCGATCTCCACGATAGACGAGTTGAAAGCCACCACCTGCTGGATCCCTGCAGGTGATCCGGTTTCTTCTACATTTCTGGCGAAACTGGGCATCAGCCCTGTCCAGCTCTCGATCCCGGATGTGCTTTCCTCCTTGCAGACCGGCCTGATCAACACGGTCTTCAACTCGCTGTACGGCTCGATTGTCCTGCAGTGGTTTACCAAGGTCCGTTACATCAATGACATCCCTTTCGCCTACGCCTACGGGGCCTTCCTCCTGGATAGCAAGGCTATGAAAAAGCTGCCCAAGGAATATGCCGCAGTCCTTCAGGAGTCCGCCGATAAACATTTCTCGGCACTTATCCAAAAAACGCGGGTGAGCAACACCGAATCCAAAGAGATTCTCAAAAAGCAGGGGGTGAAATTTACCCACTCCTCTGCAGAAATCATCACGCAATTACAGACGTACAGAGATCAGACCGCCGAACAGATGGCAGGCGCCTCCTTTTCCAGGGAAATCTATGAAGTCGCAACCGGACTCCTGGAAAAAACCCGGACGGCCCAGCCGGGAAATGCCGCTCAATGAGCCAGGAGACTCCGGCAAACGAAGAGGATGTTTCGCGCAACCTGTTCTCAAGGATTGAAGAAACGGTCCTCTGTCTGCTGCTCCTGGCCATGATACTTCTTTCCTGTCTGCAGATCCTCCTGCGCAGCGTTTTTGCAAGCGGTCTGCTCTGGGCAGATCCCCTCATCCAGCAATTGGTCCTCTGGAGTGGTTTTTTGGGGGCGGCGATGGCCACTGGCAAAGGGAAACACATCGCCCTCGATATCATCACCTATCTGCTTCCCGAGAAAATTCAGCCTTGGCTACTCCTTCTGACACATCTTTTCTCGGCCCTGACGACCACCCTGCTCGCCTATGCGGCGTATCTCTTCTTGCAGAGTGAGATGGAATACGGCGTTCCAGGTCTCCTGGGTCTGCCTTCCTGGAGCTGGAATCTGATCTTCCCGCTGGCCTTCGTGATAATTGCCATCCGCTATTATCTGGCATTCTGCCGGTGCGTCGGACAACTCTGGCAGCAACGAGGATAGACAATCAGCCATGACCATGCTCAAATTCCTCACCTTTTTCATGGCCCTCCTGGGTACCCCGCTCTTTGTGGTCATCTCGGCCCTGGCCCTGTTGTCCTTCTCTTCTGTCGACATCGATCTCTCGGTCGTGATCATCGAGATGTCCAGGCTGGCGGATACCCCGCTGCTGGTCTCACTACCGCTCTTTATCTTTGCCGGGACCCTGCTCTCCGAGAGCAAGGCCCCCGAACGGATACTGCTGCTCTCCCGAGTCTTTCTCGGCTGGTTACCCGGTGGTCTGGCCGTAATTTCCCTGGCCGTCTGCGCGGTCTTCACCGCCTTTACCGGCGCCTCCGGCGTGACCATCTTCGCCCTCGGCGGTCTCCTGGTGCCTGCCCTCCTGAAAGAAGGCTACCAGGAACGATTCTCTCTGGGCCTTGTCACCACTTCCGGCAGCCTCGGGCTGCTCTTTCCGCCAAGTCTGCCGCTCATCCTCTATGGTGTCATCTCGGAATCACGGATCGATCATCTCTTTCTCGCCGGTATCCTGCCGGGATTGTTGATGCTGTTTGTGCTCATGGCCTATACCATCGTCAAAAGCCCGGCCACCGCCAAAGATAAAAAGCAGTACTCGGCCGGAGACCGTCTATCGGTTTTACGGCAGACCGCCTGGGAACTGCCATTACCTGTTATCATTCTCGGGGGGATTTACGGCGGGTTTTTCGTGGCAGGAGAGGCAGCCGCGGTGACGGCGCTTTATGTGCTGATCGTCGAGGTCGGTATCTACCGCGAGATACCGCTCACAAAACTGCCGGGAATCATGAGTAAATCGATGATGCTCTTTGGTGGCATCCTGGTGATCCTGGCCGCTTCCATGGCCTCAACCAACTTTCTCATCGATCAGGAGGTGCCGACCAGGCTCTTTGCCTTCATTCGGGAATACATCAGCAGCAAGTACACATTCCTCCTGCTCCTCAATATTTTCCTGCTTATCGTCGGTACCATGCTGGACATCTTCTCCGCCCTGATCCTGGTGGTGCCCCTGATTCTGCCCATCGCCACAGGATACGGTGTCGATCCCGTCCATCTGGGCATCATCTTCCTCACCAACCTGCAGATCGGTTACTGCACCCCGCCTATCGGCCTCAGTCTCTTTCTGGCATCGTACCGTTTTGATCGGCCTATTATCGAATTGTACAGGGCCACGCTGCCCTTTATCTGGCTCCTGCTGGTGACCCTTCTGATCATCACCTATTTCCCCTGGTTGAGCCTCTCTCTTCTTGATTTTTATAAATAAGCGCTTGAAGTGAAAGTGCCTGTTTCAATCCATCCGCAGGACACCCACATAAGGAAGATTTCTGTATCGTTGTGCGAAATCAAGCCCATAGCCGCAGACAAATTCGTTGGCAATGGTGATCCCACAGAAGTCGATGTCCACATGGGCGGTTCGCCGTGACGGTTTATCGAGAAAGGTGCAGATGCGTAAAGAGCGAGGATTGCGGTTGTGCATCATCTTGATGATCTTGCTGAAGGTATGGCCCGTATCGACAATATCCTCGACCAGGAGGACATCCCGGTCCTCGATCGATTGGTCCAGATCCATGTTGACCTTGACGTCGCCACTGCTCACCGTGCCGTCACCATAGGTCGATACCGCCATGAAATCGACGACCAGGGGAAGTTTGATTTCACGGATCAGATCGGCCATAAAAACAAAGGACCCACGAAGTATCCCAATGACCACCAGGTCTCCGGAAATTCCTTTGTAACATGTCGTAATTTCGGCCCCCAACCTTTCTACAGTCGTCCTGATCTCATTTTCCGGTATGAGAATTCGCGCAATTCCTGAATCCGGCATGGCCCCTCCACAAGCATTTTTAGGTTTTCCATGGTCCCATCCCATCTTCCTTGGACCCCATCTCTTCCGCCCGTACTTACCATGTTTTGCATTTTTATTGCAAGTGGCTCCGGGTTCTTCAAAAAATAGGGAGACTCTTAAAAACAGCGTTGCCATTACCGGAAAAGATGAGATCAATGAACTGGGCAAGGCAGCCGAAAAAATCGGTGAGGTGACCGAGACCATCACCGAAATTTCCGAACAGACCAATCTCCTCGCCCTCAACGCAACCATAGAGGCAGCAAAAGCGGGTGGGGCAGGGAAGGGTTTTTCCGTCGTGGTCAACGAGATAAAGGAACTGGCCCGCCAGACAGCTGAGGCCACCAAGGACATCAAAGCCAATATTGAAGGGGTGCAGACCACCACCGAATCAACGGTCATCACCATCAATGAGATCTCCAAGGTCATCCATCAGGTCAACGATATCGTGGCCGGTTTCGCCACAGCCGTTGGAAGAGCAGTCGGCGGCGACCAGTGGGATCGCCGGCAGCATCTCCAGAACCTCAAGCGGTATCCAGGAAGTGAACGAACATATCAGCCACAGCTCCGTTGTCGCAGTGGAAATCACACAGGAAGTCCACAGGGTCAACGAGGCCTCCGCCGAGCTCTCGGAAAGCGGTGCACAGAACCAAAAGCGGGCTGAAGAGCTGAATGCCCTTTCCCATCAACTCTCTGAAATTGTTTGCCGTTTCAAGGTCTGAGAACCATTTGAAAAACCATAAGGTCAGAAAACTGGCGACGCAGCATGTCAGGAAGCGCTGTGAATGCAATGAGGTCATCCTCTGTGACGACTCGAACCGGATAATGTTAACCGAGTGTGAGACGAACTGGTCCTGCAGGAGGAAGTTGAGAGTATGGCGCAGATGCCGGCAGAGTTGAAGGCCTGCCGGAAGAGGATCAGTTCAGAAAATTTGAGATGAAGAGCAAGTACTTCATTGTAGCCTTTATGCCGCTGAAGCGGATATCCGACCTGACCGTGAAGGGGAAAACTCATCGTTCGTCTTCATCAGCCAGCCAACCACTGCAGCACCGTCTCGACAAACAATTTGGGCCGGGAATTAAACGCAACCAACACCAAATTCCCTGGCCCATATTTTCGGCTGGTCTTTGAATTGGTGTTATAAGCCCGGAGAGACTTACTGTCCGTCCAGGCCTATCGAAAACATGGTATCCAGATCGTGCTGGGAAAAGGCCTTGAAGGCCAGCATAGTCTCCGTTTTCTGAATGGCCGCGATGGTCAAGAATTTTTTTGTCACCAGGTTAGAGAGATCCTCATTGGTGGCAACACGACAGATCACCACCAGATCGTAGGTGCCGCTTACCGAATAAACTTCGGAAACACCCGGGATCTCGGCAAGATGTTCCGCGACTTCATTGATCTTTGACCGCTCGACATTCATCAGGATAATTGAGGTAACCATCGCCCACTCCTTCGATAAATAATTATTTCCAACTAAAAAAAACAAATCTCCGGCAATCTACAAGTCCAGGCTGTGCCCGCCGCTCTTCAACAATCATTTCTTCCGACCATGCAAGGTCAACCAGGAGTCTAGCCGATTGGCAAAAGATTGTTTATCACCCTGATGGAAGGTAGCCGGACCACCGGTCTCCACTCCCGTGGCTCTCAGGGTCTCCATAAAATTGCGCACACTGAGCCTACCGCCGATAGTATCAGTCGAATAGAGTTCGCCGCGCGGATCAAGGGCATGGCCACCCTTGCCAAGAACTGCAGACGCCAGAGGAATGTCCGCCGTGATCACCAGATCACCGGGGGCAAGCCGTCTGACAATTTCATGGTCCGCCATATCTTGTCCGAAAGCGACCCGAAGCGCGGAAATATAAGCTGATCGGGGAATCTGCACGAGCCGATTGGCAACAAAGACCGTCGGCACCTTGGCCCGCTCCGCTGCCCTGAACAGGATTTCCTTGATGGGGTTGGGGCAGGCATCGGCATCCACCCATATCTGCATGTTCTCTCCGCCTCTTTTGCTAAGGAATTGCCATAAAAATCCAGCGGTCAGCCCATTGCAGCAACCAGGTCAGCCGTGGTGCACACCCTGACCGGGTGGTCGGGCAGGATGAGGTTTTCCCACATCCAGTTATGGTGCCGGATTATCTCTTCGGCACCGAGATGGGGCCTGTCACCTGTGGTATGACCGTCAGCGGCAACCACCACGTCAAAGTCCCGGCCCGCCGCCGCCCGGACTGTCGTATCGACACAGAAATCCGAGGCACAGCCCGTGATGATCAGCCGTTCCAGGCCTACCGCCGAGAGCATGACCTGCAGTTCGGTTCTGTAGAAGGCATCGCAGGCGGTCTTTCTCAGCCTGCCGTCCGAGGCATCAACATTGAGGGCGGTAAGAATCTGCCAGCCGGAACTCTGCGGTAACAACTCCTCCGCCTCGGTTCCGTCGTGCTGGATAAAAATTACCCGTCCCCCGTGATGCCGCACCGCTGTAGCCAGCCTATTGATCCGCCCGATGACGCCCTCTGCATCAAAGCGGGCTATTTCTCCTGCAAAAATGGCATTCTGCATATCAATGACGAGCAGCACATCCACAGACATTCAACTCCTTTTTCAGCCTTGCACAGAGTTTCCGCCAGTCTTTAGAAATATTTTCAAAATCTCTCCTCTTCGATGCTGCAAAAAGAAGCGCTTGATTCTTCTGACGAGAAACAGCTTCGAAATGGCGAGAAAGATGCAGGGGGGGGCAGGCCGGCAGAACCTCTTGTTTCACCGGCCTTTAGCCTCTTCCAGACTGTCGCTGACCTATCTGTCCCCGCCACGACCACCTCGGCCACCACCACCACCGCCGCTGAAGCCGCCTTTGCCACCGCCACCGCCACCGCCGCCTCGGCCACCGCCACCGAAACCACCTTTGCCACCGCCACCGCGGCCACCGCCACCACCACCGAAACCGCCCTCACCACCGCGGCCTCCGCCACTGCCGCCAAAGCCGCCTTTGCCACCGCCACCATAGCCGCCGCCTCCCTCGCGCTTCTCCTGGGGCTTGGCTTCATTGACGTTCAAGGCCCTGCCCTTCAGATCCTTACCGTTCAGGCCATCGATAGCGGCCTGACCTGCTTCTTTGGAGGACATTTCGACGAATCCGAAACCCTTGGACCTGCCGCTGAATTTATCATTGATGATGGAGACCGAGTCAACCTCACCGAATTTGCCAAAGGCCTGCCGCAAATCATCCTCTTGTACATCGTATGACATATTCCCTACATAGATCTTCATTTCATGCTCCTTTTAAGGTACTTCAGTTGTACGTCGTTTAACCCCAAGATACGTAAGTCAATGAATCTATCAAGGAATTCTGTCTCAATTCATGTTTTGCGGATTTGGAGCCGTTACCAAATAATATTTACATTTTTGACCATTTCGTTGCGGCTCCTCAATATTACGGTTACTTTTAACCGACAACTTCACCGGCAGAATCATGGGTTCTGAAAAAAGGGCCCAGCAGAAAGGTATCAACGGTCATGCCCTTCCGTCCAGATATCTCTGATTGATGAAACATCCCACAAAAACACCGACGAGGCTCCCGGCAAAACTCAGCCCGTATGCAGTCATTATACCAAAAGATTCGCCCAGCCACCAACCTAGCCAACTGCAGAGGGTTACGGCCAGTACCAAGCAGATTTTTTTCATAGCATATCCTCAGAGGTTCTGGCGAGGAAAAAAGACGAGGCAGGGCTTTTCAAGTGATTTGTCGGAGCCGGGATCGCAGTTCTTCGAGCTCTTCCAGCAGATCAAGGGCCAGGGCAGCACCCGGCAGATTGACACGCAGATCAGTCTGCAATCTGAGGGTCACCTGAATTCTCTTGATGGCCACAGCGTTGAAACGCCAAGTCTCGGGTGAAGCCCCAGTCGGGGTCAGAACCCCCTCGCTGATCAACTCGTAGACCAGGTCATTATCCACCCGGCAAAGGGCGCAGATTTCGGTCATTCCCCAGGTCATCGTGTCGTCCAGGACAATACAGCAATACTCTTGGGTCATGTCTCAACCTCCAAGCCCCGAACGGGGATTATAGGGCATGAGTTTTGCCATCTTCTCATACAATTCCTTCTCTTCGGCGGTCGTGGCCGCCGGCGCATGGATGGCCAGGCTCACATACTGGTTGCCAACCTGGTTTTTCGAAGAAAGCCCGCGTCCTTTCAGGCGCAGTTTCTGACCGGTCTGGGAATTGGCCGGGAGCTTCAGATCGACATTGCCGCCGAGGGTGGGCACAGAGATGGTCGCCCCCAGGGCTGCCTCCCACGGGGTCACGGGTAGGACAAGGAAGATATCACGCTTACTGACGGTGAAGAGCGGATGCGGCTCAAAAACAATCTCCAGAAAGAGATTACCGCGCTGTCCCCTGACCGATCCGGCATCGCCCTGGCCCTCCAACCTGATCTGCTGACCCTCGATTATGCCTTTGGGGATGCTGACATGCAGGGACTGGGGCTGAATACTCAGGCGACCATTACCCATATTGACCGTTCGGTTCAGGGTGATAGTGCGTTTGGCCCCATGATAGCTGTCTTCGAGGGTAATGGAGATTTTCGCATGCAGATCATGGCCACTGTCGTGGTATTCCTGCTCAAACGGAGACACATCTTCGGAGGAGAAATGTCCACGCCCGCCGCCGAAGAGGGACTCGAAGAAATCGCTGTAGTGCTGGGAGGATGCCCTTCGCGACCCATGACCACCCCCCTGAAACCGATTCTCCCAGTCGGGAGGCGGCCTGAAATCCTGGCCGGCTTGCCAGTTGCTGCCGAAGGTGTCGTAGGCCTTGCGTTTTTCTTCATCCTTCAGCACTTCGTAGGCCTCGTTTATCTCCTTGAAACGGGTCTCGGCATCCGCATCCCTACTGACATCGGGGTGATATTTTCGGGCCAGTTTGCGATAGGCCCTCTTGATCTCCTCCTGCGATGCCTCTTTGGCAATAAGCAGGATCTTGTAATAATCCTTGTAATCCATATCTTTTCCCGGCCCGACGGGCCTCCTACTCCTTGACTTTCGCCGACTTGCCCATCTTCACAAAGCGGACCGTCTCATCCCTGCCGTAGATCTCCACCCTGTTCCGGCACCGCTCCTTGGCTTGGTACAAGGCGTCATCCGCCTGGGACAGCAGGTCCTCAGGTCGTTCGGCCCGCCCCAGGAGCATTGAAGAGACACCGATACTGCAGGTCACATGGACCTCTATTGTGCCATCGGAATAGCAACGATTTCAACCTTTTCCCTGATCCTCTCGGCCAGATAGACCGCACTGTCAGCCCCTGTATTGGGCAGAAAGAGAATAAACTCCTCCCCGCCATAGCGCGCAGCGATATCGGCCTTGCGCAACCTGTTAGCAACCAGGCCGGCAAAGCCTGCCAGGACCAGGTCGCCGAAGGCATGTCCGTGGGTATCGTTGACCTTTTTAAAATAATCAAGATCGAGCATTATACAACTGAGATCCTGTTTATAACGAAGGGCCTGAGAAAAGGCTCTCTCGCTTGCCTCCTGGAAATACCTCCTGTTGAAGAGACCGGTCAGCCCATCGTGGCTGGCCTGCTCCTCGAGCTTTTTATTCAGCATTTCAAGCTGATTGAAATACTTACGCACCCGCAGATGGGTCTGTTCCCTGGCATGAAGTTCTTCGGCGATAAAGGGTTTCTTCAGATAGTCACTGGCCCCGGCCTTAAAAAAGGCCAGGATACTCTCCTTGTCGTTCAAGGAAGAGATGAAGAATTTGGGAACCTGCTCCATCTTGGCAATCATTGCAAGACGCCGGCACAGCTCATCCCCATTCATTCTCGGCATCAGGTTATCGATGATGACGATATCAAAACAGCCATCTTCCTCTTCAACCAGGGCCAGGGCCTCATGGCCATCGGCTGCCTCGACCACCTCAACCCCACTGCGATTGAGGTTGCTCCGAATAATCCTGCGCACCGAGGAGGAATCATCGACCACCAGGGCCCGCATCCCTGAAAACTACTCCTTGGGATTGAGCACCCTGTGATCGCCTGGGTGATGTCACCGGGAGAGAAGAGTTTGCTGATAAAGTCGATGACTTCGAGCTGATAGCCCCGCTCCCTGTTTTCTAAATTATCGTTGGCCGAGACAAAGATGATCGGTACCTGGGCCGCCAGTTTTTTCTCTCGCTGGAGCTGTCTTTCCCGGCCAGCAGTCGTTCACAGACCTCGAATCCACCCATTACCGGCATATCGATATCAAGGGTGATGATGTCCGGCAGATCGGTCATCCACTCGATCATGGCAAGGGCCTCCATGCCATTTTCCGCGGCAAGAACCTCATAACCGACAGTCGCCAGTTCCCTCTGGATGATTGTTCTGATCGTCGAGGAATCGTCGACGATCAGAACCGTTTGCTTCGTCATGTTCTCCCACGTCGATAGAATTATTAAACGACGGCTTAGCTCAGGCAGCACCCCATCATTACAGCACAACCACTTCCGAAGATCAATGCTTTCTCTCGATTACGGTGAGTGATTTTTCCGGCGCAGCACCCGCATCTCGCAACTGCGGCAATCAAACTGCAACTCATAGCAGCCGGTACTATCGGCAAGAGTCAATGGCTCAAGAAGCTTGGCCGTGGCCCGGTTTTCCCTCGGGCAGATCTCCAGTTGCCTCTTGAGGCAGTATTTGCAGGTCATGAGGGTCACGACCTCTTCGTCCTGCAACCCGCCGGGGGCAAGGCGAAAGCGCTTCACGCCATGCCTGCTGTAGAAGTTACGGGCCTTGAAATTGGTAATATTGTCAAAATAGGTTGCCTCATCGGCGGGCCAGGGCACCTCATTGACCTCCCGAGGTGCCTCAAGCCGGTCATACCCGGCAAGACGGGCCAGCGCATGCCGGGCGAAGGCCTCGCGCCGCAGATCGTTGAGGATGGCGGCGGTGATATGGACATGGGGATCGATTGCAACCTGCACATGCCGTACCGCGAAGATGGTGCTACCACTCTTGACCATCTGTCTCGAGACCACGGCTTCTGTTTTACCGGCTGTCCTGGCCCGGGCCTTTTCGACAGATTTTTCATAGACCGAGGTGCAGCCGTCCTCATCTTCGAGGCACAGGCGAAGCCCCGTAACCGTCTCCTCAACTCGGATATCGAGACCGATGATCCGACAGCCTGAGCTTCTGTCCAACTGCCGTATGAACGAACTGTCAGAGTTTCGGTAGACCAGGGTGCCGGGCGGCAGTTTCAGCGGATCTTTGGGGAAAATACGCCTCCCTTCGACCCTGTTGGCCTTCAGCCCCACCAGTTGCTCGTGATCGTTGAAAAAACACAGGCCGTCACCATTGGCGATCTCAACTTCTGAAACAAGGGTGAAGGAATACCTGTCCGCCTCGCTCACCACTCCTACCTCCTGGCCGATCGCCTTCGGGGTGTTGATTGAGGCCGGCCTGTTGCGGGGATTCATGAGGAAATATTCGGTCTTGCCCCTATTGAACGATCTGGCGGTATCGGACTGAAAGCCAAAGGTGCAGCCTCCCGATGAAGACCGCCGCAGGTTCTCATTTCCGGCCAGCAGTTCATCGAGGATAAGGCGGTAGGCCGCCGTGACATTTTTCACATACCGTTCATCCTTGAGCCTGCCTTCAATCTTGAAAGAACTCACTCCAGCCGCCACCAGATCGGCAATCCGGGCCGACAGGTCAAGGTCTTTGAGGGACAGCAAATACCGGCCCCTATCGAGCACGTTCCCTCCGGCATCCTTCAGGGTCCAGGCATGTCGGCAGAACTGGGCACATTCGCCCCGGTTGGCGCTGCGTCCCATAATCAACTCGCTCATATAGCACTGGCCGCTGTAGGAGACACAGAGGGCGCCATGAACAAAACACTCCAGGGCCACCGTAGTGCCGCTGCGAATCTCGCGGATCTGTTGCAGACTGAGTTCTCTGGCCAGGACCACCTGCCGGAAACCGACCTTCTCCAGAAACTGCACCTTCTCCCGGCTGCGGTTGTCCGTCTGGGTTGAGGCATGGAGCGGGATGGGCGGCAGATCGCATTCGAGAAGCCCCATATCCTGGATGATCAGGGCATCGGCCCCGGCATTCCATACGGCATGGGCGATTGCCGTAGCCTTTTCGAGTTCGGCATCGGTCAGAAGGGTATTGAGGGCAATATAGACCCTGGCGGCATACTGATGGGCATAGGCGACAAGACGTTCGATATCGGCAAGGCTATTCCCGGCAGCGGCACGGGCGCTGAATGAGGGCCCGCCAATATATACGGCATCGGCCCCGTGATCAACGGCCGCGATGCCGCAGCCAAGATCTTTGGCCGGGGCGAGGAGTTCTATTGAAGATGGCTGCATGATGGGCTCCTGGCCGCACTGGCCGGAAGGATATCGGCCAGTACTATCTTTCTCGCCGCCTCTGCGGTTTCGGCGACAAAGGTCTCAAAATTATTGGCATTCAGCCGTTTTTTCATTTTCTGCAGACGGATCTGCCAGAATGTTCTCACCGGGTCGTTCACATCGTTCTCCTCGACAACCTCAAGCAGGCGTAAAACCTGCGGAAATCTGCTAAAACGTTATAATTTCATACCCTTCACCGACAAACCGCTCAAGGGAGGGATGGCCTTCGATGAGGGCCATTTTTTTCATTTTCTCTCCATTCATTCAACTTTGCTACGTGCTATAGAGAAAGGACAAAACCGGAACGGTGATGAAAATCCGCCTGAGATCCCGGATGACAGAGAGACCAGAGGGTGGTTTCGCCAACGTGGTGTTTCAGGACACAGCTTATACCCAGCTCGAGAATGTGGTCCTCCCGAAAGATGGCGCTGAGATCGACACTCAGGCCAAACCACAAGTCATCTTTCGTCTCATAGAAGGTGCAGGGCATTGCCCGGAAGGCCGTTTCCTCGGTCATCCCCTGCCTGTAGCCGCTGAAACAGTAAACGTTCCAGTCGCCATGGGGGGACAGATTGATCTCCCAATATCTCTCACTCCCTTTCACCCCAATGAAACACTCGAAACAGGTGTCCTGCCACAGCTCGTGCCGGCGGCCACCGAGAGCGTTCCGCCGGGGGATATGCAGTTCATGGATATCCCCGGAGATA
>JANOIV010000135.1:0-4739 GCA_031407875.1 Desulfobulbaceae bacterium
TTCATGTCGATTGCCACGATCGTCGCGGGTTTCCTGGTCATCGCCTTCGAGATCGAGAACAGCTGGCGGATGCCGGTGGGCAATGTGATCGGGGCCAACGCTACCTCGAATATCTGGTGGATGGGCACTTTGTACGGGGCCTACCTGTGCTTTATGATGCTCGAATTCGTGATGCTGCAGAAGAACGAGCATAAGAAGGCCACGGCCTTTGGCCTGTCGGGTCTGTTGATCGGTGTGGCGGCCCACTCGAATCTCGGGGCGGTTTTCGGCCTCTTGAACGGCCGTGAGTTCTGGCACGGACCCTATATGCCGATCTATTTCATCACCTCGGCGGCCATGTCGGGCTGTATCGCCATTATCTTCTTCACCTATCTGGCCTACCTGGCAAACAACTGGCAGATGAGCGACGATATGAAAAAATCGATGGAATCCGTGGCCAAAGTGGGCGCCCTGCTTTTGGCGATCATCATGTTTTTCACGACCTGGAAGATGATCAGCGGCGTGACCGGCCAGCCCCCGGGCAAATACGAGTCGATCATGGCCCTGGTGAACGGTCCCTATGCCCTGAATTTTTGGGGCGGCGAAGTCCTTCTCGGTATGGTTATTCCCTTTGTGATCATCATGCTGGTCCGTGGCAGGAATATGAACGCCCTGTTCATCGCCTCACTGGCCGGTATGGTCGGCATCTTCTTCATGCGCTATGACCTGGTGATCGTCGGCCAGCTGATCCCGCACTTTCACGGCATGGGTCTGGTCGATTACCCTGATCTTCTGACCTATGTGCCGACCCTGCATGAAAGCCTGGTGGTGGCGGGCGGCATCGCCTTCTGTGTCATGCTCTTTCTCATGGGAGAAAAGCTGTTCCGTGGCCATCTCTCCGAAGGCCACTGAGGACTCGCTGCGTTGACAAGGATGTTTAGGAATATTGATTGAGCTGATGTTTGCCTCCTGTCGACAGACAGGACAATGCAAGATATTAACAGGGAGTGAAAGAGCATGAGAATTGACGATTTGCAGCAACTGGAAAGCGAAAGCCCGGGGAGCCTGCCGTCCGCTGAGCGCCGTAAATTTTTGAAGATGGGATTGATGGTGACGGGCGTTTATCTGGGAGGCACGGTTCTGTCGCTGGCCTCTGCCCGTGAGGCGCATGCCGAGGGTGTAGTGCCCGAGGTTGGAAAATATCCGTATAGCCCGCATTATTCGATGGTGATACGGGAGAGGTTCTGTATCGATTGTGAACGATGCAAAGATGCCTGCGTCAAGACCAACAGCGTCCCGGTCTATGGGTCCCGCACGACTATTCTGGAGAAGCGCAGGGCCATTGCCAACGGCGCCCATGAAACCATTTTCATGCCGGTTTTGTGCAATCAGTGCAATCGGCCTCCCTGTGTCCGGGTCTGCCCTACCACGGCCACCTGGAAAGATGAGAAGACCGGTATTGTTACAATGAATCCTGCACGGTGTATCGGCTGCAAGACCTGTATGACGGCCTGCCCGTACAATGCCAGGTATTTTAAGGAAGAAACCAGGGCTGTTGATAAGTGCGACTTCTGCTGGGAAAGCCGTCTGTCCAAGGGTGAAAAGACCACGGCCTGTTCCGAGGCCTGCCCGGCCGATGTCCGGGTCTTCGGCGATCTGGCCGATACCAAGAGCCGGGTCTTTGAGCTGTTGCATTCTCCTGAAACGATTATCTGGGTCCTTCGCCCGGAGGCAGGAGCTTTACCGAATGTCTATTATGTGAATGTCTAGGGCTGATTGCTCGCTATTCCAGGTCTCTTTTGCCGGCCTGATCCGTGCATGGGCATGATGATCCGGCGGCAAGAAGAGCGGTGGTTGATACATGGGAGAAGAAAAAACATGAAAAAGAGTATGATGGTAATAGTCCTTGGCGTTCTGCTGTTGTCCGGTGGCTGGCTCCTGGCTGCAGATGAAAAAAAGGCTGCGGAACCCTATGACGAGGATACCTATGGCCCTGAGGCCCCGATTGTCTGGGATAAACCGGTGAAGAGCGTGGTCTTCGACCACAAGATTCACACCCAGGGGCAGGGACTGGAGTGTGATGCCTGTCATGATGAGCTTTTCACTCAAGAGGCCGGGGCAGCCCAGGAAAAAAAAGACTTCACGATGAAAACGCTCTATGCCGGTGGCTACTGTGGAGCCTGTCATGATGGAGAGACCGCCTTTGCCTCGAACAAGCGTTGCACCAGTTGCCATATCGGCGTTCGCGGAAAGGCCAGGCTGGATGGCGGCAGCGCGGGCAAGACAGGAGAAGAGCACGCCAAGGAGTGATCTCCTCTGCTGAAGTTTGAAGTTGTAGCTACCTGAAGGGCCGGAGTTTCTCCGGCCCTTTTTTTGTTTTTTTCTCCCGTTGCTGCCAATAAATCCCCTTTCCCAAGATTTTTTCCGCAATTTTCTGACTGGAGGACGCATTTCCTGCCAGTCGCATACCAGGTTTCTTCTCCGTAGGGCGCAGTATGCGCCCACCCTGTCGTGTTTATGAGTTAAGCTGTTGAAAATAAACAAATTATTTTCATTCTTTGGTCAGAATTACATCTTTCTCAATAGTCTTATCGAACGACTTCGGCGGGAATTCTCTTATATGTCTTTAAATATCAGTACATTGTGAAATTCAACGAATGGCGCATTTTGCGCCCATATCAAAATGTCCCTATGACGCAGAATGAGCCAACGCAGGGAGGTTTGGTTCAGGCGAGAATCCCGGTTCAGGTGAGCAGAAATTAATAAAATACATAAAAAATAGATACTTAGATTTTTTGCTCAATCTTCTCTCTGTCCTTTTTGCTAATGGCATGCCTCTTGCTGTTTAAGAAGTAGCTTTACTCTAACGGCTTCAGCAATAGAGACAGGAGATACACCATGAGAACGAGACATGACGTACGGACAGCGGGAAGTGCTCAGATTGGTATCTGGGGGATCATAGATGGGTATCGGCAGCAGGTGACGGAGGCCTGTTGGTTCTGTGTCGTGCTCATACTGTTTCTCCTCATGGGTCCTTTTGCAGCCCCGATAGTGGTTTTGGCCCTCTTTAACCTGCCGGCCGAAGAGAGGGGTGCATCTGAGCCTGAAACCTTCCAGGAGGCTGTCCACTTTCAGTTGCGCTAATACGATGAAGTTCATGGGAAATAACGAATTATCAATGCAGGAGGCTACAATGAAAGAGAATATCGCGGCAACGCTCCCTTCCCGGCTAGTGGTGACCCGTCCGGCGATCAATGTACTCATGACGGTTGCCATGCTGTGCATTCTGGCAGGATTAGCAGGCGGAATCTACGCCCAGATCGTCGGGCATGAACACGCCTTCGCCAATACCCGGGAGATGCCTTGGGGCATGCTGATCGGGGTCTATGCCTACTTCGCCATTATCTCGACAGGGCTTTGCCTCTTGGCGGCGCTCAGTCATCTCTTCGGCGGCAATAATCTGGCCCCTCTCGCCAACCGGATGGTCTGGTTGTCTATCGTCTCCCTGCTCGGCGCTTTTCTCGTCATCGGCCTGGAGATTGAAAATCCCTGGCGGATGCCGCTCGGGGTCCTGCTGCATCCCAATCTGACCTCGAATATCTGGTGGATGGGTACACTCTACGGCCTGGCGGTAGGGATCATGCTGATCGAATTCTACCTGATACTCAGCCGTCGATTCGCCCTGGCCCTTATCCTCGGGGTGGCGGCCGCCGTGGCCGAGGCCCTGGCCAACAGCAATCTCGGATCGGTCTTCGCCTCCATCAACGCCCGGCCCTTCTGGTACGGGTCGCAACTGCCCATCTTCTTTCTGGCCTGCGCCTTTCTTTCCGGGGCTGCGGCGGTGGTTATGTTTACCCGCTACTCCCATGTCCTTGCCAGAAAGCAGATGACTCCCACGGTTTTCTCCGGTATGCAGACCGCCGGCAAGGTAATGATCCTGATGATCTTTTTGATCAGTATCGCCAATGCCTGGAAATTCGCTAACGCTTATACCGGCAACGAAGAAATGATCCTGACGGCGGATGCCCTGGTGCATGGTCCACTGGCTACGAGCTTCTGGGTATTCGAGATCGCCATTGGTCTGGTTCTGCCCTTTGTTCTGATGATCGCCACCAGGCTGAATTCAGTCCAGGCCATGTCGACGGCCGCCCTGATGGTCCTGGTCGGCCAGTTCTTCTCACGATTCAACATGGTAGTTTCCGGCCAGATAGTGCCCCAGTATTACGGCTACAACGAGTTGCCGCTGTATATGTCCTATCTTCCGACGGCGGCTGAATTTCTGCTGGTCATCGGCGGAATTGGTCTGGTCGGTTTCGGCTTTCTGGCCGGTGAACGGCTTTTCCCCTCGGTTTTTTCTGCCGACCAGAAACATTGAGCCAGGAGGCTGCGGAGGCAGGTTGTAAAATGAAGCACATGTTGTCAATCAACACCACGAGGCAGGCTATGCATACGGATAACAAGGCGATTTTCACGATCGGAATGGCGGCGAAAATGCTTGAGGTACATCCCCGGACCCTGAGAAATTATGAGGATAAGGGCCTGATTGTGCCGACCCGTAAAGGTGAATGGCGCTACTTCACCATGCACGATATCCAGTGGATTGAATGCCTGCGGGAGATGATCCATATCCATGGGGTGAGCATCAACGCCATCAAAAAGCTGCTCAAATATACCCCGTGCTGGAATATCATCGATTGCTCCTTTGAAAAACGAAAATGCTGTTCGGCCTTCTTCTCCAACACCCTCGTGCCGAAAAAGAT
>JANOIV010000093.1:0-12877 GCA_031407875.1 Desulfobulbaceae bacterium
GGCTTCGGCTCCCGACTCGTGAATAAGACCGGCAATCTCGCCCGGCTCTTTCCTAAAACCTTTGTCGCATTTTTTGCCGGATTCATCGGTATCTCCGGCTTTCCGCCCTTTGGCATATTCATCAGTGAACTGCTGATAATCATGGGGGCATTTCAGGGCAAGCGCTATGTCGTCCTCGCGGTGTTCGTCTTCTGCCTGACGCTCATCTTTGCCGGGGCGACGCGAATTGTTATGCGGATGTCCTTTTCGAGCGCCAATGAAGAAATCCTCGTGGAGGAGAAATTTATGCGGGTTCTACCCTCCTACGTACTCCTGCTGACGTCGATAGGCCTTTGTATCTGGATGCCGGACAGCATTTATGAAACTATTCTCAATACCATCAAGATAATCGGAGGCGGCATCAATGGATAACCTCCTGCAGATTGGCAATGGCGAAGTGGTCAAACGTTCGGCCATACCCTGTGTAAGTGTAGAACTCTTTGGTACGATAGTCTCCGAATTTGTGAAAAATGAGGGTTATGTGGTCCAGTTTTTTGCCTTTGCGGAGAACGGCAGCACCAGATTGCTCACCGTGGTTCGCAATGATAAACTCTATGTGACCAGCTGTGAGGTCGGATCTTCATTTCCCTCGCTGACCGGTTGGGTAAGTGAAAAATTCCACATGTTTGAGCGAGAGATCGCTGAGCAATACGGCCTGCTCCCGACGGCTCATCCCTGGCTGAAGATGGTGCGCTATCATAAGAATTACCAGGGCAAGCCGGATGTCTTCGGTAACGATTACAGCGAGGAGATTCCGGGCAGGTACGATTACTTCCGGGTGGAGGGCGAGGCAATCCATGAGGTGGCGGTGGGGCCGGTGCATGCCGGGATCATCGAACCGGGGCATTTCCGTTTCCAGTGTGCCGGTGAAGAGGTCCTGCACCTTGAGATACAGCTCGGTTACCAGCACAGGGGCGTTGAAAAACTCCTGGCGACGGTGCCTCAGCGAAGAATGCCGATCATCTGCGAGGCCATCGCCGGCGATACGGCTATAGGCCATAACCTCTGCTGCTGCCAGGCCCTTGAGGCCCTGGCCGGGATCACGGTTGATCCGGGCGCAAGGCTGGTACGGACCATTGCCCTGGAACTTGAGCGCATAGCCAATCATCTCGGCGATCTCGGGGCCTTGAGCGGTGACGTGGCCTTTAATCCCCCTGCCGCCTATTTCGGCCGAATGCGCGGCGATTTCCTCAATCTCCTGCTGGTCCTCTGCGGCAACAGGTTCGGCAAAGGTCTGGTTCGGCCCGGCGGGGTGGCCTTTGTCATGGGGGCTGAGCAGCGTCGGCTTATAACAGCCAAGCTTGATGAAATCACCCCGGAGATCAAAAACGTCTGCGATCTGCTCTTTTCCGCCCATACGGTGCAGGCCCGGTTTGAGCATACCGGCACGGTAGAGCATGAGATGGCCAAGGATCTTGGCCTTGTGGGCTATGCCGGGCGGGCCTGCGGCATTGCTTATGATGCCCGGGTGGCCTTCCCGACCGAGTGCTATGCCGATCTTCCCGCCAATACCAACGCCATGACCACTGGCGATGTCTACAGTCGGGCCACGGTTCGCCGAGAGGAAATCATGCATTCCATCTCTCTGATCCGACTTTTACTGGAAAAAGAGGACGAGACGGCCAGGGCGGTCATGATGGAGGAACGCAGTCTTGCCGCCGATTCTTTTGTGCTGACCATCAACGAGGGCTGGCGTGGCGAGGTATCGCACTGCGTACTGACTGCACCTGATGGCAGCATTCTCCGCTATAAGGTCAAAGATCCCTCGTTCCATAACTGGACCGGCCTGGCCATGTCCCTCAGGAATCAGGAGATCTCTGATTTCCCCCTCTGCAACAAGAGCTATAACCTCTCCTATTGCGGATTCGATCTCTAATTGAGCCGGTGTTCGAAAATAACCGTAAACATTGAAATACCGATACCGACATAAGGCCATCCATGGCCGTCGTGATGAAATGGTCAGAAAAGGAATGGTTATTTTGTAACGGCTCCTAAATAATGACATTACAAGAAAACAGCCGGACTCCCCAGGAGCTCCGAATAGAAGGTTCAGACCATGTTGAAGATCATTAAAAACAAGTGGGAGCAGGGGTGCAAGACCTCGGCCTATCCCAAACAGCCCATCGCCTTGTACGAACGCTACCGTGGCCGGCCGGAGATCAACCTGCAGTGTGATCGGGCCATGATCCGGCAGTGCGCCGAGGCCTGTCCGCAGGAGGCCATCAATGCCGACAGCGGGCGGCTCGATCTGGGCCGTTGCACCTTCTGCGGGCTCTGTGAGTTCATGTCGAAAGGCGAGTTCGTGCGCTTTTCTCAGAACTTCGAACTGGGGGCCGCGAATCGGGACGATCTCATTACCGATGGCAGCTATCCCGAGTTGGCTGAGCACGCCAAGCAGCATTTCAAAAAGCTCTTTGGCAGATCTCTGCAATTGCGGCAGGTTTCAGCGGCCGGCTGCAACGCCTGCGAGGCCGATACCAACGTGCTGAATACCCCGTTTTTTGATCTCTCCCGGTTTGGTATCGACTTTGTCGCCTCACCCAGGCATGCCGACGGCATCCATGTGACCGGGCCGATTTCCAGGAATATGCGGGCGGCCCTGCTGACCACCTATGAGGCCGTGCCTTCGCCCAAGGTAGTTATCGCCAGCGGCAGCTGCTCAATCTCCGGCGGTCCCTTCTATGGCAGTGACGAGGTCATCGGCGATCTGAACAGCCTGCTGCCGGTGGACCTCTATATCCCCGGCTGCCCGCCGCATCCCCTCACCACCCTGCACGCCCTTCTGAAGTTCTTCAAATAAAACACGAAGGGTCATATCCGGTATGAATCGGATATGGCCCTTCGCGGTCCTTTACGATCAGCCGCAGCCGCCACCCGAACCGCTACAGGCCCCGGAGGCGCAGGATTTACGCCGTCCTTTGAGCCCCGAAGTCCCTTTGCCTTCATAGATCAGGGCCAGGGCTTCTTCGATGAATCCCGAGGCCTCGACCGGCTCGACTCCCGATTTCATCAGGATATCAAGGGGCGTCTCGCCTATGCTACTGACGAGAACGACTCGGCAGTCGCCAAGGATCCGCGCGAGCTTATGCCAGCGAGTGATGCCGCCGCCACTTGCCGGGGCCTGGCGTTCTTCCACCGGCCGGTACGAACCATCGCGTGTCTCCCAGATCTGAAAAGTTTTGGCCTCACCGAGATGCTGATTGATGAGGATACCTTCCTGTGTTGCGACGGCGACATAGGGGCGTTTTTCGCCGATCGGGATGGCGATGGTGGCGCAGGCCGAGAGACAGCCCCTGAACTCCTCGGTCCGGTCCTCACCGAGGAGGCCGACGGCATCGGCCCGGCAGCGGGTGCAGTGGCGCATCTGCGGCAGATACTGTTCCGCCGTGTCGCGGATCGTGTTCATGGTCTTCTTGGCGGGCTGGGGAATCTCGGCAAAAGGGGTGTTGACGTTCGGGAACATGGCCATGCAGTTGAGCAGATCTGCCCCCAATTCCTGCATCCGGGCTGCGACCGCCTCGATATGGTGGTCATTGATGCCGGGGATGACGATACAGTTGATCTTGACCGTTATGCCCACTTCCTTCAGCCGGCGAATGGCGGCGATCTGCCGTTCCAGCAGCAGTTGCGCACCCTGCAGGCCGCGGTAGACGATATTGTTGTCGCTGACCCAGCCGTAGATCTGCCTGCCTATTTCCGGATCGACGGCGCAGACGGTGATGGTCACGTGGGAGACCTCGATCTCGGCCAGGGCCTCGATATAGGGACCGATACCCATGCCGTTGGACGAGACGCAGAGCAGGGTGTCGGCATAGTTCTTGCGGATCAGGCGCAGGGTGGCCATGGTCTCTTCCGGGTTGGCGAAGGGATCGCCGGGACCGGCAATGCCGGCGACCGAGATGCGCGGTTCTTTTTCCAGGATCCGGCCCATGTAGATATCGGCCTGTTGCGGGCTGAGCAGGGAACTGGTGACCCCGGGCCGTGATTCGTTGACGCAGTCATATTTGCGGTCGCAGAAATTACACTTGATATTGCATTTGGGGGCGACGGGCAGATGCACCCGGCCATACAGGCCCTTTGCCTCGGGATTGAAACAGGGATGACGATGGAAATCCTTGACGGTGAGCTTTTTCATAGTAATCATCCTTTGATGAGCGTATTTTGTATGTAAAATTAAAATCTTACGAATTACATATAACTGTAGCCCACATCCGAATCGTCCTGTTTTTTGGCGATCATGGTATTGGTGATGGTATCGAACAGCATCTGCGCCCCATGATAGCCGAGATGGAGGAGGCGCTGGCCGCCCATCCGGTCATGGATCGGAAAGCCGACCCGGATCAGGGGGACACCCTCTTTTCGGGCAAAGGTGTAGCCCTTGCTGTGCCCGACGAGCAGATCGATATCGAGGGTCTTGGCCTTTTCCTCGATGTCGTAGAAATCAGCATCCTCGCGGACCTCCGGCATGGGGCAGGGCAGCCCGTCAAGGACCTGCGAGATGGCCTCCTTGAAACGACCGCTCTTGCCGCCCGAGGCGCAGAGGACCGGCTGGATGCCGATCTCGGCCAGCAGTGAGGTCAGGCCGACCACCAGATCCTCTTCACCGTAGACGACGGCCCGTTTGCCGAAGATGTACTTATGGCCGTCGACCATGGCGTCGATGAGTCGCCCCCTGGCCGCGGTGTAGCGGGCCGGGACTTCTCTGCCGCTGATTTCTACGAGTTTTTCCATCAGCCTGTCGGTCTCCCTGATGCCGATCGGCAGACCAGTACGATGGAGTGGGGTGTCGTATAGCCGGGCAAGGCTCGTCCCGGCCGATTCCTTGGGCAGGGTGCCTCCGCATTCAATCGTCAACCTGGCGCCGCCCATCCTCTTTATATCGGCCAGGGGTGTGCCGCCGGCTGGGATCAGCGGATAGTCGTTGAGGGCCTGGCCGTCGAGGGTTTCGGAATAGTCCGGAAACAAAGTAAAGGCGATGCCGAAATCGGCGAGAAGGTCCTTGAGATACCTGAGATCCGCCGCGGAAACAAAACCGGGCAGGAAATTGATCGCGGCATGGGATTCCACCGGTTCGGTCAACTGCTCGACCACCGCCTGCAAAGCCGCATGGAAACCCTCCATGTGGGTCCCGGAGTAGCTGGGGGTCGAGACCGAGACGATTTTCGGGTGATCTGCCTCCTTATGGCATTCGGCCTCATACTCTTTGATGATCATCTTCACATCGTCACCGATCGTTTCAGTCAGGCAGGTGGTGGCGGCCCCGATGAGCTGCGGGGCGTACTTCTTCGTGACGTTCTGCAGGCCGAGTTTGAGATTGGCCGAACCGCCGTAGATCGCATGTTTTTCGCCGAGAGACGAAGAGGCGATATCGATCGGCTCGTTGAAATGGCTGATGATATAGCGGCGCATATAGGTGGCGCAGCCCTGGGAACCGTGGAGAAAGGGCACGGTGCCCTCGATGCCGCGGAAGGCCAGGCTGGCCCCCAGCGGTTTGCAGAGTTTACAGGCGTTGGTGGTCGAGGTGTAATGAGGCATTTTAGTCATGGTCTTTCTCCTGTGTTCTGCGGGGCACGAACTGCCATACCGGGCTCATCACCGAGCCGTAGACTTCTCTTGCGAAGTTGAGCATGCCCTGGAAGCCGGCCAGCATTTCCTTGCGTTCATGGTTGTGGTCGCAGAAGGCGACCCCGAGTTTATAGGCGATAGGGCGTTCCTTGACCCCGCCGACAAAGATGTCTACCTCTTTTTCTTTGAGAAATGAGGAGAGTTCCAGAGGATTCGAGTCGTCGACGATGATCGTGCCCTCATCGGTGATCTCCTGCAGTTCCTGATAATCCTCTTTGGTCCCGGTCTGGGAGCCGACCATGACCACATTCATGCCGATGAGTCGGAAGGCCTTGACGAGCGAGAAGGCCTTGAAGGCCCCGCCCACATAGATCGCCGCCTTCTTGCCCTTGAGCGCGGCCTTGTATCTGTTCAGTTCGGGCAGGAGCTTCTCCAGTTCCTGACGGACCAGGGTCTTGGCCTTTTCCATCATCAGCGGGTCTTTAAAGAATCTCGCCACCTCGTAGAGGGCCTCGGCCATATCCTCGATACCGAAATAGGAGACCCTGATGGACGGTATGCCGAAGTCCTGCTGCATCATATTGGCCAGATCCATGGTGGCCCCTGAGCACTGGACGACGTTGAGGCTGGCCCCGTGGGCCCGGCGGATATCATCTACCCGGCCATCGCCGGTGATATTGGCCACCACCTCGACGCCGATGCGATTGAAATACTCGCGGATCAACCAGATCTCCCCGGCCAGATTGAAATCTCCGAGGATGTTGATGCTGTAGCGGGAAATGCCGCTGATATCGCCGGTTCCTACCAGTTGCCTCATGGCCTTGCAGGCCGCCTGGTAGCCCTCGCGTTTGTTGCCCTTGAAGCCCTCCGACATGACCGGCAGAACCGGAATGCCCTTCTCTTGCGCAACCCGCTTGCAAATCGCCTCCATGTCGTCGCCGATCAGGCCGACGATGCAGGTCGAGTAGACGAAGGCGGCCTTCGGGGTATAGCGGTCGATCAGTTCGATGAGGGCGTTGTAGAGTTTTTTTTCACCGCCGAAGATGACATCCAGTTCCTGTAGGTCGGTGGAAAAAGACAGGCGATGCAGTTCGGGTCCCGAAGAGAGCGCGCCGCGGATATCCCAGGTATAGACGGCACAACCGATGGGACCGTGCACCAGGTGCACGGCGTCGGCGATCGGATAGAGCACGACCCGGGAACCGCAGAACACGCAGGCCCTCTGGCTGACCGCCCCGGCGAGACTGTCCTTATTGCATTCCATGGCGAAAGGGGCCGTGCCCTTGCGATGGATCTGGCTTTCTCTGTCATGGAGAACGGTTGCTGGTTTCATACTCTATCCTCGGCTTGGTGACTGACGCGGTTGCTGAACAAGCTGGTTTATCTCCTTAGAGCAACCACTGTGCCAAGCGAGGTGTTTTTATGAAAAATAAATAGAAACGGTATGTTAAATAGTGTTGATCGGAGGGGGCATTTTAAGGCGGGGGGAGCTGATGCAGGATATGTCGACGATCCTACAATAATGGCGGAATGGCTACAATTATGTAGCAGCGGGCTTTGAACGTGCTGGGCTCTAGGCGAAATGAAGAGTCGGAGATTCGATCCGACAGGCTGGGTCAGCCGGTCGGATCGGTTGTGTTGGACGAAAAGACGGATTGTGGCAAGAGGGAGCGGGTGATTATTGAAATATCACTGTTTCCAGTGTCTCGGTTCAAGTTTGCCCAGGAAAACCTTGGTGCAGATAAGGACGTTTCGCGGTGTGTTTCCAGCCTGTATCCTGAGCAGGCCTTCGCGGATGATGATCTTCTTCATCAACTGTCGGCCGTTGGATTCGTTATAGTAGATATCCGAATCGAGAATATCGCCGATATTGTCAGTTTCAACCCGGTCGATTATCAGCTGAATTCCCAGATTAAAAAAGGGATCAGAGATATGGGCCAGTTCGTTTTCGAGGGCCAGGAGCCCGGATTTTGTCGCCTTTTCCGCCAGATCCCTGAGTTGAAAGATCAGTGGCACAAGGGATTCCTGATCTTCAATGCTGCATGCCGCCTTAGCGGCAAGGGCTAAATCTCGTATCATATTTACTCCATCGAAATGTATTGTTCACCGTCTGCGGTGTCGTTGCATCAGCACAAACTCTCCAGCCATTGTTGCAGGGAGTTGATCATATCACGAAAGAAAAATCCAGAACTTTGCAAGGAAGAGAGCCTCCATTATTAACGCCACGAATCCAGAGGGCATCTCCTGGTAAGTCGTCGGGCAAAAACAACCGTACATTTCGGTGTATCGGTTGTCGGCCTTCATGCTATGATCGACGAGACACTCCTGGAGAATGCTTTGACATGGACGGAGAGGATGTCAGACCAGGCGAGCAGTTCATTTTCCCCCCACAGCGATTTGCTGGTTTGGCCCTGGCGTTGGATGAGTATCAAGACGGAAACGGCCGGTTTCTTTCTGGATCTCAAGGACCACGGAATTGAGCATCTGCGAACCGACCTCCACCCGTACACTGCATTGACGGGAGCTATTGGCATGTTTGGAAACTTCACTGATATCTTGGGCGATTTCACCGGCAGTGACAGAGCTGTTGGCTACATTGGAATTTACCGAGGCAATGCCTTCGGCGGCCTCGGTTATATTGTGGGTGATTTCGGCAGTGGTTGCGTTCTGTTCCTCTATTGACCGGGAGATGGAGGTGACGATTTCATTGACATCGTGGATCACCTTGGAAATCATACTGATCTCGGAAATTGTGTCATCGGTCGATTGCTGGATCGACTCGATTTTTGCCTTGATTTCTTTGGTGGCCCCGGCCGTCTGCCTGGCCAGTTCCTTGATCTCGTTGGCGACCACGGCAAATCCCTTACCGGCATCACCTGCCCGGGCGGCCTCGATCGTCGCATTCAGGGCGAGGAGATTTGTCTGTTCGGAGATGGCGGTGATCACCTCCGTGACCTTGGAGATCTCAATGGCCGCCAGACCAAGGGTATTGACCTTCTCCGTTGAACTCCTCGCGTAATTTACGGCATCGTTGGTAATTCTGTTAGCTTTCTCGGAGTTGGCGGCGATTGTATTGATTGCCCCGGTCATTTCCTCAAGGGCAATGGCCACGACGTTGACATTATTGGCCGCCTGTTCACTGGCCAGGGCCACGGTGTTCATGTTGACGCTCATCTCTTCTGTCGCGGTGGCGACCGTGGCGGTCTTTTCGGCTGAGAGTTCGGCATCGCGGGACATTTCACTTGCTGTTTTCTGCAGATCGTTTGATGTTTCGGCCATTTGCGTGCTTTCCGTCAGTAAAATACCGATCAGATTCTGCAGATTGGTAACCATTTCCTGCAGCGACACCTGCAGACTGTCTTTGCCGGCGGCAATTGCTGTCTCGGGGAAGCGAATATTGAGGTCGCCCTGGGCGATACGTTTGGCCATCAGGGCCATGGTCGCCGGTTCTCCTCCGAGGATGCGCTGAATCGATCTGGCATTGAGGAGCAGGATGGCGAGGATGAGAGCAAAACAGAATATCGAACCAATCAGGAAGAAAAGATTGATATGTGAGGTCTGTTTTCTGCTCGATTCAGCGAGTTCTTTGGCGGTTACATCAGCGGCTGAGGATGTATGGCTCTGGATTTCTGCGATTGAGGCGTTCAACGAAGCGATCATCTTCGCTGATTCCGTGCCGAGTATGGAATCGATGGTTTTGCCGTTCTGGGCGATCAGGTCATTGAAGTGCGCCGCCATCAACGTGCCTTCCTCGCTCACCTTTGAGGTGTCCATGGCCAGATAAATATAACCTGCCGGTTCGTCCTCGCTGCCGACAGGTTGCGTGACAATCAAGAAATTCTTGTCGTTCATGGCGGTCTTGATGATCTCAAGGGCATCGCGTCCGGATTTTTTCAACAAGGCGGCGATGCCGCTGTGGGTTTCGTGGATATAGCTGGCCAAAGGTTGTCTGTCCGCATCGAGAAAGAAAACGAAGACGATGTCGGGATTGACCTTGGCGTTTCTGGCATAACCGGAAAGGGCGATGGAATCATGCGCGATCACAGCCGGTTGCGCGACCTGGGCAAGGAGAAAGGCGAAGTTGTCGGCGGAGCTCTCATACATTTTTTTCATCCGCCAAGTCATTGATTCGGCGGCTTTATTCAGCGAATCGCGGGAAGAGTCGCTGAGCACCGTTCGGGCGGAGGTATTCATCGCCTGCAGTTTTTCCTCAAGCTGTCGGGAAAGATCGGTCATGCTGGAATTGATCTCTTCACCGGTTCGGTCGAAGGCACTGGCGATGAGTTTGTTGAGTTGAATATTGCCCCTGTTCTGGGTGAGGATAATAAAAATGATTGCCGCGACAACGGCTGTTGCCAGGGCCATGGCAACCGGGACGATGAGTTTGAATCGAAAGCTGCTGATGAACGATGCGGCGGGCATGACTCCTCCTTATGATTGTTGGACCGAAAAGATAAGATCTGTTGAAAATTATATCATCAGAGGCTCTGCAAAAGTCCAGGAATATAATTCGATGAACTCTCGAAAAAAATCCGTAAATCAGATAACATCAGAAAATAGGCGACGGTTTTTTCAATGGCGTCCCGCTTGACGTTCAAGGCCTGGGTAAAGTTGATGGCTGTGCGCTCAACCTCCGCCGCCCATACGAGTCGGAACGTTGTTTTCTCTCGGATGCTATCGTCCCGCGAGGGTTTTACCTATAGAAAATACGAAATGTGATGTGGTGGCGCCAGGGGAACGGCCTTCCGTCCCAGTGTTGATGTCTTTACGGAAATGGAGGGCAGTCGCTGAAATCCGCGGTCGGCATGAGCGCCACCGGGAGAGGAGGTAGGTTAAGAGAGGAGATCGGCTATCTCCTCTCGGGTCAGGATTGACCTGAATTGTTGTTGGCGTCTATCTTCATTTTTACGTCTATCACCTTTTTTACGCCGGTCAACACCCAGACGTAAATGGGTGAGTGTTCGAATCCAGGTCATGATCGACTTACGCACCCTCACCGTCGATACCCGGCTGTCGAGGCGTCTTTCTTCATGCAAGCGCCGATCTCCGGTTCTCCGCCGACTGGATGATATACGCCGGTCCAAATAAACAGGTCTATCACATTCTGGTAGTATGGGGGTGATGTCAATCATTTTTTGCTATCTGTAGAATTCTTCAATATGCAAGCTAAATAAGAAATACTAAGGATATACAATCTTTATTAATACATGCTTCAGCAAAAGCAAATACTATTTACGACCTCTGTCACAGTTCTATAAATTTCAGGGCATCATTTTTCGCAACGTACGCTGCGATAAGTGCCAGTTTCAAAGCTCACTGGAATGAGAACCGGTCACAGGCGGCCAAAAGTCGGATGCGGTCACTGGCAAAAGAGACTTCTCAAGAAACACATCGGAAACGACATCGATGAGGACATCGCCAAAAAGAACCTCACTCCTGCGAAAGGAAATGAAGGCATTGGCCGCATCTGGCGCATATGTGAGGCCTGTATCACTATGCCAGGCTCGAAGGAAGGACTCATTTGGCAGGGCGTAATTCCGCCGGGAGGATTATAAGTGGTCCATACGGGGCGTCGTTATCCGTTGTCGAGAAAGCAGGGATGCATCATCAAGCCGGGGACATGCCGATGACTGAAGTTTTTAGGCGGAAAGATATCAGGATAACCCTTGATAAACTGGGGGCCGATCAATACGCCAAGGTCAGCTATCCGCAGCGATACGGGGTTTTCTCGGAGATTGAGACCACTGACGCCATTCTGCGGTTCAACCTGAACCATGAGATTGTCCACCTCCGGGGCAAGGGGCGAGAGTGGCCCCATCCCCAGGAATGGCTCAAACGGACCATGGGGAATGACTGGATCTATTACTCGACCGGCGGTTATACCGGGGTCTTCGAGGCTACCGGCGAATACTATCTGGCCAATACCCCGTATCCGACCAATTCACTGCTTGGTGGCCAGCCATTCCTTCTTCCAGCCGTGAGCGAGATTGTGAATGGCTGGTATTCTCTGCTCAGGGAAGCGGCGGAATTGGTTGAAGCCGCCCCTGACAGTATTCGGGATTTTTTTACCGGGGTTCTTGAAAATGATCCCGAGATTCTGCGGAAAAAGGCCGAAGCCCTTTTCAAGATTACCGACGGCAGGGCTACGGTGCTGCCACCGGATAGCCGCCATGTCGACTATGATGTGATCCCTATCCATATTGCGGAAGGCTGCCTCTATAAGTGCCGCTTTTGCCGGGTCAAGACGAACCGGCCCTTCCGGCCGAAAAGTCGGGGAGAGATTGATCTCCAGATCAAGGGCCTGCAGGAATGGTACGGCAAGAATCTGATCAATTATAATGCCATATTTCTTGGCGAGCATGACGCCCTGTGCGCGACTCCCGGCTTGATCCTAGAGAACATCGAAAAGGCCTATACGACCTTCGGGTTTGCGACAGGCAACATGAAGGGCAGCAGCGTCTTTCTGTTCGGCAGTATCGCCTCCCTGTTAAACGCCCCGCAGCAGCTCTTTGCCGACCTGGCGAGACTGCCCTGCAGCATCTATCTCAATGTCGGGCTTGAATCGGCTGATCAGGAATCCTTGGACCTCCTGGGCAAACCAGTCACGGCAGGGCTGGTTGCCCAGGCATTCGCCCGGATTCAGGAGATCAACGCTCGATATGCCAATATCGAGGTGACCGCCAATTTTATCATGGACGAGAATCTCCCCGCAAACCACTATCCCGCCTTCTTGCAACTGGTGCGCGATGGACTTCCGCGGGTGAAATCCAAGGGCTGTATCTATCTTTCGCCGCTGCGCATCGGCCAGCCGTCGCGGTCTCTGGTCATGGAGTTCCACCGGTTGAAGGTCCTCAGCCGTCTGCCGACCTATCTCTATATCATCCAGCGCCTGTAGACTCGACTCGCCTTCTTTTGGCTGAGATTGCCTCCGGCGTAACTATGCAACCCCCAATTTCGACGAATAATCGAAATCGGGATCGCTATCGAAATCGCTCACTGCAGCGAGAAGACAGCGGAGGGGAAAGTTTTAGCGTTCGGAAAAAAATTCCAAGCAAGATGAAAATACCCGAAACAACAAGGATTCGATACCGATAGCGATTTCGATACCGATGAATCCAATGCCAACGAACTGAAGAGGTACCATCAGGCTTACAGGAACCCTTCCAGGAATTCGAGCTGAATAAGTACGTCGCCCTCTTTCTGGGTAACCCTGAAGGTTCCGAGGCGCTCGATCTTGAAGTCCCATGTACCGGCTCGAGGCGTATTCAAAGAC
>JANOIV010000137.1:0-5823 GCA_031407875.1 Desulfobulbaceae bacterium
CTTACGGGGCCAGGTCATTTACGAAATGCATATTGGGACCTTCACACAAGAAGGGACATGGCAGGCCGCCCGGCACGAACTTACGGAGTTGGCGGACTGCGGCATCACCCTGCTCGAAGTGATGCCCGTGGCTGAGTTCCCCGGTCGTTTCGGCTGGGGCTATGATGGAGTCGGGATGTTCGCTCCGGTTCACCTGTATGGCGAGCCGGACGATTTCCGCCGTTTTGTCGACGAGGCTCACCACTTTGGCTTGGGAGTGATTCTGGACGTAGTCTACAACCATTTCGGCCCGGACGGCAATTTCCTCCAAGAATTTTCATCCGACTATTCAAGCGACAAGTATGAAGGCGAGTGGGGGAAGCCAATCAACTTCGATGGCAGAAATGCGGGGCCGGTGCGAGAATTCTTTCTCACTAACGCTGCTTACTGGATAGAGGAGTTCCACCTCGACGGTCTGCGTCTGGACGCCACCCAGGCGATTTTCGATAACTCCCCGGAAAATATCATGACGGCCATCGGCAAACGCGTGCGGGAAGTGGCGCGTGGCCGGAAGACACTTATCTTGGCTGAGAATGAGCCACAACAGACGAAGCTGGTGCGGCCTGTCGAGAGCGGTGGCTACGGGCTGGATGCTCTGTGGAATGACGACTTTCATCACAGCGGCATGGTCGCGATGACCGGGCGCAACGAGGCCTATTACACCGACTACCTGGGAAAGCCGCAGGAATTCATCTCGATGGTGAAGTACGGCTATCTCTACCAGGGACAGCGGTACACGTGGCAGAAAAAGCGGCGCGGCACGCCCGGAATCGGGCTGGCGCCGGAAAAATTCGTGACGTTTATTCAGAACCACGACCAGATCGCCAATTTCGGCAGTGGCCAACGTGTGCAGTTTATGACCAGCCCAGGGCGGCTGAGGGCGATGACCGCACTTATGCTGCTCGCGCCCGGCACCCCCATGTTCTTCCAAGGACAAGAATTCGCATCGTCAAGTCCGTTCTGTTATTTTGCCGACCACAAGACTGATCTCGCCAGGCTTGTGGAAGAAGGGCGAACGAAGTTTCTGGCGCAATTCCGCAGTCAGGCCACGAGCGAAATGGTATCATTCCTGACCGACCCGGCGAATCCTTCAACATTCGAGCGGTGCAAGCTCGATTTCAACGAGCGTAAGCGTAATCACCACTCCTACAATCTGCACAGGGATCTGCTGCGGTTACGTCGCAAAGATCCCGTCTTCAGTGCCCAGATTCTGGGCGGTGTGGATGGGGCCGTGCTCGCAGAAGAGTGCCTGCTGCTGCGTTTTTTCGGCGAAGAGGATGACGACCGCCTGCTCTTGGTGAACTTCGGACGGGATCTGCATCTGGACCCCGCGCCGGAGCCGCTGCTCGCTCCACCAGATGGCAAAATATGGGAGACATTGTGGTCGAGTGAGGATCCCCGATACGGCGGCAGCGGAACGCCCCTGCTCGATAGCGAAGACAACTGGCGCATCCCCGGGCATGCTACGGTAGCAATGCGTCCAACAGCAACGGAGCAAGAAAGCCATGGCTGACCTCATTCGAGTCCTTTGCAGCGGTGAGTTATGCAAACTGGATACTGACCCCCACATGATGGAAGAGTGGCTGGTCACCAACGGGATCGGCGGATACGCCTCGGGAACCGTGACCGGCGCCATCACCCGCCGCTATCACGGGCTTTTGGTCGCCGCTCTGCCCAATCCACTGGGCCGCATGATGATGCTGAACGGACTCTCCGAGCGTCTGCGCCTGCCGGACCGCCGAGTGGTATATACGGGGGCGGAGGAACTTGCGAGCATCTCTCCGGAGGCGACCCTTGCCCTCAGTGAATTTCGACTGGAAGCCGGACTGCCGGTATGGCGCTATGAGGTGGATGGGTTTGTCCTCGAAAAACGACTTTTCCTTCCATACCGGCAGAACACCGTGCACGTGGCGTATCTCCTGCTCTCCGGTAAAGGCACGTTGCGAATAGGACTGAGGCCGGCATTGCATTTCCGCTCGCACGATACGGTCGTCAGCGAGCGGCGATCGACGCACTATACATTGTCGGTTCTTGAGGACCAGTTCGAGATCTCGGGAGCTGTGGATCTGCCCGTGCTGCGGCTCATCATTCATGGTCCCTCGACGGCATTTACCTTTGACCGCAAGGAAACCTCCTTGATTCCCTATCGCACCGAGCGCAACCGGGGGTATGAGTGGCAGGGGTCACTGTGGAGTCCCGGTTACTTTCGCGTTGATCTGAGTGAGGGCGACCGTACGACCCTCGTGGCTTCAACCGAGGAGTGGGAAACGATTCGAGCACTGACACCGGAGGAAACTTTCCGGGCGGAGCTAGATCGCCGCAAACTGTTGCTGAACGCCGCTCCACCGCAAGCTCGAACGGGACCTGCCGCCGAATTGGTGTTAGCCGCCGATCAGTTCCTCATCATGCCCATGGGCCGAAAGGAAGATGGAGCGCGCATGCAAGCCTCAGGCGATGAAATTCGAACGATTATTGCGGGCTACCCCTGGTTCACGGACTGGGGCCGCGACACTATGATCAGCCTGGAGGGACTCACGCTGATGACCGGCCGTCATAACGAGGCGGGCTGGATCCTGCGGACGTTTGCCCATTACGTGCGCGATGGACTGATCCCCAATATGTTCCCCGAAGGCGCGAGGGAAGGCCTCTATCATACTGCCGACGCTACCCTGTGGTTTTTTCACGCCATTCATCGCTACGTGCGGATGACGAACGATCGCTCGACGCTGAAGCTGGTGCTGCCCAAGCTGCTGGACATTATCGAGCATCACAGGAACGGCACGCTGTTCGGCATCGGCATGGATCCGAAGGACGCGTTGCTGTGCCAGGGGCAGCAGGGCTATCAGCTCACCTGGATGGACGCCAAGGTAGGAGACTGGGTGGTGACGCCGCGGCGGGGTAAAGCGGTGGAGATCAACGCACTCTGGTACAACGCGCTGCGGTTGACGGCGGGGTGGCTGAAGGAACAGGACCAGGAGGCCGCCATGCACCGCATGGCGGAGACGGCCGATCGTGTGCGTGAGTCTTTTAACCAGCGGTTCTGGTATGAACACGGGGGCTATCTCTTTGATGTAGTGGACGCAGAAAACGGCGGCAACGACGACGCCTGCCGTCCGAACCAGGTCTTTGCGATCTCGCTTGATTACCCTGTGCTCGACGAAGCTCGATGGAAACCCGTAATGGACGTGGTGACGGATCGCCTGCTTACGCCCGTTGGGTTGCGTTCTCTTGCGCCTGGGCATCCAGACTACAAGGCGAAATACTACGGCGACCTGCGCGCCCGCGATGCCGCATACCATCAGGGCACAGTGTGGGCATGGCTCATCGGTCCGTATATTGATGCGTGGCTCAAGCTGAATCTCGGCAAGGAGGCGGAGGCCCGGGGATTACTTGCAGGCTTTGTGGCACACCTTGACGAAGCCTACGTCGGTTCAATCAGCGAGGTCTTCGATGCCGAAACGCCTTACACACCGCGTGGTTGCGTGGCGCAGGCCTGGAGTGTAGCGGAGGTACTGCGCTGCTGGGTGAATACAGCATCATAGCGTGAAAGGAGAGCATGCAAAACCGGGGAGGCGCTGAGAGCCGGTGATTCTGCGTTATCAAGCCACCTTACAGCCGACGGCTGGCTGCTTCTGCAGAACTCTCTGCTCTCAAAGTCGATGTTAGCCTCCCCCCGGTTTTCTTCTCTCATTGCCGTATCGGCATGAAACATGCCGCCTACAAGATCCTGTTGGATAACGACAGCAGGATTCTCGGAGCACACATACTTTCAGAAAACGCCATCGGCCCTTCAAACAGGCCATGTAATTCGGTCCGCCCCGCTGCCAAGTCGGCTCATCTTCACAGTCTTTGTCCAACTTCATCAATAACTACCCTCCTTTCTGCTCCTTCCTCATTTTCAAGAATCGATTTCGCCAGGCATGGCGGTGCGATGTCTTGCATGCTGAAAATTCTCTCCTGATTATCAATTTAGGTCTTCTCTTAGAACTCCCGTCTGCATTCGAAAATAGGGTCATATATAACCATAGGCTAAATGCAACCTTTTCTGATGGCTGTTATGACACCTATGCCGATCCTGTATCAGGTAATTATTATATAATATTAGTTATATAGAAACATAACGATGAAGAATGTCAACCTGGCACAAGAATTGGATTATAAGAAGTGAATGACGGGAAAAGTGAATCTTCGACGAAAAGATACACACTCAATGATCAAGACACTCGTCGACCCAGCTCTTGTTCAAACAAGTGTTATCCAAAAAATGAAGCAATGTGTCACGTCCGAAGAAATGGAGGAACGTTATGCTGAACAATGAAAAAGGCACGATAGGCTGGATACTGCTTTGGGCTTTGGGAATCCCGATCCCGATCCTCGTGGTGCTCTATCTCCTGCGTGGTTGCACCTGAGAGACAACGCGGCAAAGAGTACCCGCTGAGTGAGTTAACGATATTGGGATGAAATTTCCTTCAAACGAGCACAAAAGGAGAATTTTGTAAATGAAGACCAATTATGGCTAACCAATCTGGATTGAGACAAGCCTCACATTCGTACCTCTTGATCTGTCCAGCATAGATTGAGCGAGAAAGATCAGGGAGGAATCGAAATCTGCCAACGAGGAAAAGATCATGCGAAGCGAACTCCGCTGAGCTTGTCGGTGGCAGTATTTACAAAGTAAACCAAATAGAAGGAGTATGTCATGAACGAAACAAACGAGAAGTCAGTGCCTATGTACGGTATTGCCCGGGCTTCGAAGATCATCGGCGAAACAGTGGTCAACCGCCAGAGTGAGAATGTAGGCAAGATCCACGAACTGGTGATCGACGCCAAAAACAACCGCGTGGCCTACGCGGTGCTTTCTTACGGCGGTTTCTTAGGTATGGGTAACAAGTTGTTCGCTATGCCCTGGGAGGCCTTCGAATTCTCCACCACCGAAAATAAGCTTATCCTCAACGTGGACAAGGATAAACTGGAGACTGCACCTGGATTTGAGGAAGACGAAAAGTGGCCGGATTTCTCGGATACACGCTGGGGAGAAGGCATCTACAACTACTACAACTTCACTCCTCCCTGGAAGTTGCATGGTCAGGATTCTGGGTGCGTATCAAACCCATCCACTGGATCTACATCGTGTTGCGGCACCAAAAAATAACCGTTGGCTACGGACGTGTGAGAGCACACCTGCTCTCTGGAGTACCAAAAGAACCGCATGCATTATCCTTAAGCAAGCCTAACGAGGCGACCCATCCGATGCGTGCCATTGAGCAGCACGCGTCGGATGGAATTTACCGTAGCCGAGGGCTCGCGCTGTTTAGTTAGCCAAGCAATATCTCACAACTGATGAACAGGCCCGCGAAATCGGTAACAAGTTGGGCATTGATTGGAGCCGCTCCAACGTCGAGCAGTTCGGCATGGCATTGAATGTTGATGATCACGTAAAAAGTCCCAAAATCGTCATTTCACCTATCGTAACATCTTGAATTTATTAGGCGCTGTTTTCTTGAAAATGGCATATTACGAAACCATCATTATTGGCTATAACGTTTTTACCGGTAAGATTTCGCCGGATACTTCAATTCATGGGAAAAAAATGAAAAAGCTCTACATGGCTGGTATTTTGTCAGGTCTGCTGTTCGTAGGTCCGACAGGAACAGCTCAAGCAACGGCGGTAACTGCTCATATTACAGCAGATAACCATTATGGCCTTTATTATGGAGATGCCACTGGCAGCAATCTGCAGTTTGTTGGTCGTAATGAGACAGGAGATAATGGTTCACCTGGTGC
>JANOIV010000143.1:0-3611 GCA_031407875.1 Desulfobulbaceae bacterium
TTCATCCATCCGTTCCCAACCCATGACCAGGACGCAGTCCGAGTAACCCGAGGCCACGGCCTTCAGACCTTCCCACAGGGTCGAACCGCCGGTGGCGCCGCCGGTCTTCACCCCGACATTGCCCAAGGGGTCGAGGCCGAGTCGATCATGGATGACCGATTCACCCAGCAGCTGATCACCGAAATGATCGGCGAAATGGCCATAATAGCAACTATGTATATAACTCTTCAATTCGGCAGGCGAGATGTCGAGCAGCCCAGCCGCCATCGTGAATGCGTCAATACAGAGTTCTTCGATGCGCTTGTCGGGGAAGGCCCGGTCAAACTTCGACTGGCCGGCCGTAACCAGATAAACGGGTCTCAGCAGTTGCGGAATTTTCAACTGTTGTTTGCTGAATGTAATCATACGTTGGTCTCCTTTGTATGCAGCTTTTTCACATCGGATATTCGATTTAAGCCGTCATTTGAAACTCACCTAATACTGAAAATGCCGTTACCGGCATAAGGAACCGGGCGCTCTTCATCCACCCATGGAGCGAGCGACACCAGGCCATCCCTGGCCGTCGTAACGAAAATATGGCAAATGGACTAGTCCTTTCGTAACGGCCCCTAAACCGTTCCTACCCATAAAATAAAACTGAGCGTCGTGCTGTTGTTGGTAATCTTCTGACTCTCGGGATTTGACCAGAAGTGCACCGAATCCCCTTCAGCCATGAGAAGAGTCTCATCACTGAGCATCAGCTCTATCGATCCCTTCAGAACACAGAGCACTTCCTGAGCATTCTTAATGTTCTTTCGAACCGGAATGGACTTCCCCGGTTCGATGACGAGCACGGACGAATCGATGATGGTTCTGTACTCCGGCGGGAAAAAGCGACGGGTGACAAAACCGCTAGGGGAGAGATCAATCTCATCCCACTCCGACTTTCTGATGAGGACCATCTTTTCCCGCTTGCTGACCTGGGAAATGAGATCCCCGGCATTCACGCCAAGGACGTTGCAGATGCGCATCAGGGTATCCACCGACGGTGAATTTACATCATTTTCCACTTGGCTGAGAAAACCTTCGGAAATGGTCGCCTTCTCCGCGACAGTTTTCAGGGTCAACTTTCGTTCCTTCCGGTATTTTCTGAGCAACGTCCCTATATTCATATGTATCCAAAAAATTTATGAGAAACGCGAAACACAGGCCGCTATCGTTAATGTTTGTTATAAGTTAATATTTACTTATAACTAATATTAACATCTTGTCAACTGAAAATCAAAGGCCAATAAGTTTTTCCCTTTGCCGGAAAGTAAGTTCGATTACTGCTTGCTCTATGGGGCGACCGTTATTGATGCCGGTGGGTTGCGGTTCGCTGGAGTTGGCCTCTACATCAGGTGTGGCGGGCAACTACCGGCAGCGCGATAGGGCGAAATAGGAGAAATCGTGCAATTTCTGTGGCACGCATCACAATAAAAGCCAAAAGCAGACTTGACCCCTCACTTAACTTGTTGGCACTAAAATAAAATTGGGGATAGGAGGCACCCCCCTATCCCCAAAAGCCAACAAATCCGAGGATTTTCTTATTCCTCAGAATATGTATCTTTTAAAAGCATATTCTACGTCTTGTGTAACCAGGCCTTATTTAACCTCTTTCATTTCCTTGCCACAGGCGCATTTTCCAGCTTTCTGGCTGATGGTGCCACAATCGCAAGCAGGCCCGCAGGCACAGGCATATTTACCGACACTTTTGTAGGTCATTTTCTGCCCATCAACAGAGATGTTGCCGTTCTCTACCTTTGTAACTTTGGTCTGCACCATAGGCTTGTCGCAGGCGCAATTCCCCGCCTTCTTGGACATTGCATCGCAGTCACATTTTTCACCACAGTTGCAAACATAGACCTTGTCCCCTACTTTGACATCCATTTTGCTGCCGGTGTCTGCAAAAGAGACGGCTGAGACAAGCCCCATCGTGAAAAAAATCCCCAAGAGAACCAAAAGCGCTTTTTTTATTTTCATTTACCTTTCCTCCGTGTGTAAAACTTGATTTACGGTTTCTTACATATAGACAATGCCGGCAAAGACATCACCTCCCAAAAGTTCTTTCTCATGAGCTTCTTACAAAAGCTTCGTCGGGTAAGTTGTCAGTATCGGGGCAACGGGAGAGCACCCTCCCTCTTTTTTTGTTGCGCTGATTTCGACAACACTTATCCCCTTTTACGCAGAGGGATATCATGTCACCGTCAACTTGTCAAGCTACGGAGTGTACAACTCTCGTTCAGTCAGACTGAAATTGGTGGTGAGGATACGGGGGAGGACGATGGCTAGGATCAGAGTGTAGGCGATAAGAGTCACCCAGGCTGCGCGCTTTTGCAGGTGTGGGACGGATCCTCCGACGGCAGACGCGGACGGTACGAAATGGATGCAGCAAACCGGCCGCAAGGGCGAGGAGGAAGGTGGCGAAGCTGCTCAGGGCTAACAGGTACTCACCCCGCTGTTGACCCACGACGCGCAGAGCAGGAGGGCGCCGCCCAAGAGGCGGCGCCAGGGAGTGACGGCACAACGGGTCAGCTTACTTCGACCCTTCTTTCTTCTCTTTCATCATTTTAAGCCGCATCATCTTGCGTTTTTCTCGGATGGCGCGGGTATCGTCGTACATATCCTCATAAGCTGCTTTGAGCGCCTGTTCGAAGGTGACGATCATACCGCCGTTGGCGGCGACGTATGAATCCGCCCCTTTCCGATCGGCAAAGGCCCACTTAGCCCGGCTGCTCATAACCCCCGGCTTGCCCCCGTCGACGACCCAGAAGGCCTTTTCGGCGTCGGTCAGGGTCTTGGTGTTGAAATCTCCGACCATAAATTTGGTGGGGGCACGATCGATATTGTTCGCCAGATCGACAGCGACGCAGTGCAGGCTGCACGTCCCGACTTCAGTCCCGTCTTCGTACGTCAGGAGCATACGACTGTGGGCAAACTTGTCACGATCCATACCGCAGTATTTACAGGCAGATGCCTTATTGTCACGATCCATGCCACAGCACTTGCCGGCAGGTGCCTTAGTTACATCCTGTTTTGCGGCCAGGACCGGGACAACGAAGAGCAGGGACAACAACAAAGCGGTTAGTGAAAGTGTGCGCATAACAGAAGACCTCTTTAAAGTAAGTTGCTCATAATTGAGCTATTTTAGCTCGATCACCGAGAGGTGGTGTGGTCAAGTAAAAATGGACAGATTGCTAAGCGGCTTTTTCAAGAAGCCTCATTTCCTCAAACTCCATTGGGCTGACATAACCCAAATACGAATGGCGCCTTCTACTGTTATAGAACATTTCAATATAGTCTACGATATCCTTTCCGGCTTCATCGCGAGTCTTGTAATTTGTAGAAAATACCCTCTCGGTTTTTAAGTGGCTAAAAAAACTCTCCGCCACAGAATTATCCCAACAATTACCTTTCCGACTCATACTGCTGATCATGCCATAGATTTTCAGCATCTTTTGAAAATCAGCACTGCAATACTGGCTTCCTCTGTCAGAATGAAAGAGGAGGCCAGGAGTTGGTTGTCGCCGCCAGACTGCCATGCGCAACGCATCCATGATCAACTTTCTGCTCATCCGGTTATTGAGTGACCA
>JANOIV010000172.1:0-4062 GCA_031407875.1 Desulfobulbaceae bacterium
CTCCGCCCCTCCATCAGGGTCCGCAGCAGGGCCCCGCGCTGACGCATGCCCCCGGACAGGGTAGCGGGCAGGGCCTGGGCATGATCGCCAAGACCGGCGGCTCGCAGAAGGATCCGGGCCTGCTCCCGCAGTTCTTCGCTCAGCTCATGCCGCAGCCTGGCCCCGAGGAGGACGTTGTCGAGGAGTGACAACCAGGGCAGCAGGAGATCGTTCTGGCCCATCCAGGCCACCTCCCGCTTCGCCTCCTGGGGATCCAGGCGGACAGCGCCGCTCAAGGGCAGCGGGTCAGAACCGGCGATGAGTTTCAACAGGGTCGATTTGCCGCAGCCGCTCGGTCCGAGGATGCAGGTCGTCCGTCCGCCGTCAAGCCGCAGGGAGAGCTCGTCAAACAGAACCCGGTCGCCAAACGACAACGAAACCCGGTCAAGGATCACAGCCGGGGCAGCATTCTTCACAGTAGAACTCACCAGGAACGATAGAGATGATGCACCGGCCCATGACCGCCACCGAGACTATAGGCGGCCCCGGCTTCGAGAGCGCCGGTTATGTAGTCTTTCGCCAGCCGGACCGCCTCCTCAAGCCCCTTCCCTCCTGCCATAAACGAGGCAATTGCCGAAGAAAGTGTACAGCCCGTCCCGTGGTTGTTGCGGGTGGCGATGCGTTTAGCCGGCAGGGTGACCAGCCGCTCCTCCGAAGAGAGATAGAGGCAATCGTCGCAGTCACCCGACTCCAGATGTCCGCCCTTGATCAGCACATTCCGGCAGCCGAGGCCAGCCAGCTCAACCGCCGCCCTCCCGATGGCCTCCGCGGTCCGGATATCCCGACCCAGCAGCACCGAGGCCTCGGGCAGGTTGGGGGTGATGATGTCCGCCAGAGGGATGAGATATTCCTTGAGGGCGTCAATCGCCTCATCCTGCAGCAATTTGTCGCCGCTCTGGGCGACCATGACCGGATCGAGAACGATCTTTTTCACCCCGTATCGCTGCAGGCCCTCGGCCACCGTTCTGATCAGCTCCGGCGAAAAGAGCATGCCGATCTTCACCGCATCGCAGCCGATATCCGAGAGGACCGCCTCCATCTGGGCCCTGACAAAATCGACCGGGACGGCATGGATTCCGAAGACCCCTAGGGTGTTCTGGGCGGTCAGGGCGGTAATCACCGTCATGCCGTAACAGCCGTTGGCGGCGATGGTCTTCAGATCGGCCTGGATGCCCGCCCCGCCACCACTGTCAGAGCCGGCGATCGTCAGGACCCGGCGGTATGTTTTTGCCTCTGTCATGGCATGTTCTCCCCTCATTCGGCTAGGTTTATCAGATGTTTTAAGGTTGCGGCCGCCGTCCGTGGGCAACTGGCGGCAACGATTGCCGATACAACCGCCACCCCGTCTGCCCCGGCCGCGATCACCGCCGCCGCGTTGGCCATCGTTATCCCGCCGATCCCGACCAGAGGCAGGCTGACCGCCGCCCTGATCCGCCGGATACCGTCGAGGCCAAGGGGCGTGGCTGCGTCCTTTTTGGTGGCTGTGCTAAAGACCGGACTGATGCCGATATAATCCGCGCCCTCCGCCTCAGCCCTGACGGCATCCGCCAGCGACTCCGCCGAAATACCGATAACAAGCGCGGGGCCGGAGAGACGACGGGCATCGGCGATACTCATGTCCTTTTGCCCGAGATGAAGCCCATCGGCGCCAACGGCCAGGGCTACATCCAACCGGTCGTTGATGATCAGGGGGATGCCGACGGGCTGGAGCATGGCCTTGAGGAGACGGGCCTCTGTGATGAACTGCCGCGTGCTGCAGTCTTTCTCGCGCAGTTGCACACAGGTGACGCCACCGGCAATCGCCTCTCTGACAATATCGCAGGTCGTCCGTCCCCGTGACAGATCCCGGCCGGTCACCAGGTAGAGCGAATAATCAAACATGATCAGCCTCTTCATGCGACACTGATGCGGCAGCGCTGGGCCACTTCCTCGGGGGTGAGGGTATAGAGGGCATCGAGGAGACCGATCATGAAGGAACCGGGGCCGCCGGCCGTCTCCCCTGCCTTTTCACCGGCAACGGCGAAAAAAGCCAGACCGGTGGCGGCTGCCGAAAGTGGATCGGCATCAACGGCGAGAAAGGCGCCGATCACTGCCGTGGCCGAGCAGCCGGTACCGGTAACGCTGGGCATGAGGCTGTGGCCGCCCGCGATCCTGATCACCCTCTCGCCATCGGTCACCAGATCGACCTGGCCGGTTATCGCCAGGGTGGTGTGCAGAGCACGGGCAAGCTGCCCGGCGGCCGCGCCGGCATCCTCCACCGCATGCATCGCGTCAACCCCTTTACCTCCCACCGTCCCATGGCTGAGGGAGAGGATCTCGGAGGCATTGCCACGAACGACGCTGACCCTGGTTTCGGCCAGGATTCTTTTGGCGGCGGCAGTGCGCAGCCCGGTGGCCCCCGCCCCCACCGGATCGAGGATGATTGGCCGGCCCAGTTCCGTGGCCTTTCTGCCCGCCTTGATCATGGCTTCGACCCATGAGTCGGTCAGGGTGCCGATATTGAGGACCAGGGCTCCGGCAAAAGAGACCATCTCCTCGACCTCGTTTTCGGCATGGGCCATGACCGGAGAAGCGCCTGTCGCCAAGAGGACATTGGCGGTATAGTTCATCACCACAAAATTGGTGATATTATGGATAAGGGGTTTGTTTTGTCGGATTTTTCGCAGATTTTCAGCGGTCTTATTGGCCAGATCAGACATAATGCGCCTCGTTCCCCAAAGGGGACTTATGATGGAAATGGAACGGGCAGCCAAAACAGGAGAGTAAACCAGGACAGGATACCGACTACGATATTTCTGCAATTCCCTACGCTGGAACTATCCAGATCAGGTTCAATGGGTATGATCTCAGGCCTTGCGCCACCCCTGCATTCAACGTATGTACGTTTCCTGTGTATAAAAGAAGAGCTATCCGCTGTCAACGATTACCTCTGTTCGCCAAAAAAGAAGCGGAAAAGTGTCAATGCCCGACAGGCTCAAGGGCGATCATGGCCGGCAACCAGAAAGGGCGGGCTTTCGGCTGGGATATATTATTCCATTTTCAAATCGAGATGAGAACGCGAAGGCAAGTGAGCAGCGACGAGACAGTACATAAAGTACGGCGAGGAGCCGCACAGCGCAGCCGACAAAGTTAACGCTTGATTTGGAATTGGAATTACAGCTCGACATTCAGATAGTTGAGCAGCAGACGCGAGACCTGCAGGCTCAGACTGTTCCCGTCCATGCCCCCCAGATCGACTTCATAGTGATCCGCTTCCTGCAGGCGGGTGCCGTCATGGAGCTGGGTGATTTTCACCTTCGGTCGGTCTATAATACTTCCCACCCCGGACACCATCCCCACCCGGCCGTCGGAGAGTTTCACATAGGTCCCGGGGGGATAGATGCCGATAAGGGCAATAAAGGTGCTCAGCAGGCCGGGATGAAACGCCCCTTTATCGGCGATCATGACGGAAAAGGCCCGCTGCGGGTCCATGGCCTGTTTGTACGGGCGGACCGCGGTGAGTGCCTCAAAGACATCGCAGATCTGCAGAAGGGCGATCACCGGGTTGCGTACCGCCCAGGGTGGTCTCTCCGGATAGCCTTTACCGTCGTAGCGAAGATGGTGCCCCCAGGCCGCCGCAATATCGAGCGGCGAGACATCCCGCTGGGCCAGGAGGAGCTCCGCACCGACCTGCGGATGGGCTTGGATGAGGCGATATTCCTCCTCGGTGAGAGACCCGGCCTTGTAGAGGATTTCCGAGGCTATCTTGCTTTTACCGATGTCGTGCAGAATCCCGGCCGTACCAATGGCCAGGATATTGTCCTCCTGCCAGTTCATCTTCATGCCCAGAAAGACGGCAATCGAGGCGACCCGGACGGAATGACCGATGGTATAGCTGTCATGATCGGGATAGTGGATATACTGCATGACGTCGGCGAAATTCGACTGGGTGAAGCGCAGCATGAATTCACTGACGGAACGGGCGCTGTCGATATCGAGTTCCCGGTTGAAGGCCGCATCGCCATGGGCCCGCGTGACCACATC
>JANOIV010000173.1:0-21855 GCA_031407875.1 Desulfobulbaceae bacterium
CCCCCACAACGGTTTTCGAGACCGTCCCGTTCAACCGCTCCGGCACTCCTCCGCTTGGAGGCTATTGATACCAGCAACTCGCGGAATCTTCAAGATGAATAGCTGAAAAACAGATGTTTTCGTTTGAGCAGTACTGAAAAAACACCAGATCCCGGTACGGTTATAACGGTGAATGCATGCGACCGAAAATTTTTGTCACCAGAAGGATTCCCGAATCAGGCCTCAGGCTTTTGACCGAGACCTGCGATGTGGAGATAAACCTCGAAGATCGCCCCCTGGCCCGCCCCGAACTCCTTGCCAAGGTGCGGGACAAAGATGGGGTGCTCGGGCTCCTGACGGACAGGATCGACCGAGAATTTTTCGAAGCCGCCGGCGGCCTGCGGGGCTATGCCAACTTTGCTGTGGGTGTTGACAATGTCGATCTGGCTGAGGCCACGAGGCGCCGGATTCCGATCTCCAATACACCCGGTGTTCTCACGGACGCCACTGCCGAACTGGCCTGGGCCCTGCTCTTTGCCGTGGCAAGACGGCTGGTTGAGACCGACAGGATCATGCGTTCGGGCACCTGGACCGGCTGGGCTCCCCTGCAGTTCATCGGCGGTGATATCGTGGGCAAGACCCTGGGCATTGTCGGAGCCGGGCGCATCGGAACGGCAATGGCTCTCATGTCCCGGGGCTTTCGCATGTCGGTGATATACAGCAACTCTTCAGAACGACGCAACGAGGTGCTGGAGCACGAACTTGGGGCGCAACTGGTAAGCTTTGACGACTTGCTGGTCCGGTCGGATTTTATCAGTATCCACGCCCCACTGACTCCAACCACCCGGCATCTTTTCGACAGCCGGGCCTTTGCCCGTATGAAGCCCACGGCCTACCTGATCAACACCGCAAGAGGGCCGGTAATCATGGAGACCGATCTGGTTACCGCCCTCCGGAGTGGCCGGATCGCCGGGGCGGGGCTTGATGTCTACGAGGCCGAACCGCGCATGGCGGAGGGTCTGACAGAACTCGCCAATGTCGTTGTGCTTCCGCACATCGGTTCGGCCACGGTATCCAGCCGTGACAACATGGCCACACTGGCTGCTCGGAACCTGCTCGCCATGCTTGCGGGCAAACGGCCGGAAACCTGTCTCAACCCGGAAATCTTCACCGAGATCGCATGAATCCCTACACGACACTTTTCCAACTCATCGTGCTCATAGCACTGTTCGGCTGCACCTATCTGCATGAAGCAGGCAAGCAGGCGCATTATGCCGCTCAGCTGAAAAATGACCCGAAACTGAACATTTATAAGCACTTGGTCAACACCCGGAAGTTTTTCGTTTACGGGAAAATCAAGGGGGACGAGACAATCAACGCGAAGTCGATGGCAGTGCTTGCCCTGTCGGACACGTTTCAACAAAATGAGATCGTCGATATCAACCGCTTTTCGCGTATCGATTCCTATTACGGGCTCAATCTGCCGGCGGAAACGTATCGGCTGGTGGTGGTCAGTGATCTCGACTCCAACGGTTTTTTTGACGAAACTGAGGTGATCGGCAGCAGAACGCTCTCGCTCAGCGAAAAGGAGACACCGGGAAAAGTGCTGGGCAGCTTCGATATGGAGGTAGGCCCTCCAGTCGCCTTTAGCGGAGCGCCCTTCCCCATTGAGGCCCCGGTGTCGAGTGGTTTGACTGAATCCCTGTTTTACCCAAAAGGGACCATTCGAGCCCTTGACGACCCGATCTTCTCGCCACAAATGGCCTCCTTGGGGATGTACGAATCGGCGGCCTTTCTTGAGGTGGCTCCGATGATGTTCTATGCCTTGGAGGAAGACATCGGCTACAAGATCCCGGTCATCTTTGTGTATGGCATTCACGGCTCTCCGCGGGATTTCACGGAAATTATCAAGCGTCTGGACCGGCGCCTTTATCGTCCATGGTTTTTCTATTATCCATCAGGTAATGATTTCAACCAGTTGAGCGAATTTTTTTACAACATTTTCCTGTCCGGGAAAGTGATCCCTCTTTATCGTACACCGACGGTTATCATTGCCCACAGTATGGGAGGCCTGATCGTCCGGGACGCCATGAATCGCTATAAGGGCGAGAAGAAAGGGGCTTTGCTGCAGCGGGTCATTACCATTGCCTCGCCAATGCGGGGACACCCCGGCGCACGAATGGCGGAAAATGCCCCTCTCGTGCTCCCTTCGTGGCGCGATGTGAACCCTGATACCAAATTCATCCGCCGACTCTACCGTAAGCCGCTGCCCGCAAGCGTTGGTTATCACCTGTTCTATGCCTACGGCAATTCCAGTACATTAAAAATAGGAGAAAACAGCGACGGCGTGGTCCCCTTATCGAGCCAACTGACTCCCCATGCCCAGAATGAAGCCACCAAACAGTATGGCTGAACGATACGCATGACGGCATCCTGAAAAATCCGGAGGCAATCAGCCAACTCCTGAGTATCGCCTACGAGGTAAAACCGGCCTATTCCAAGCGACTTGTGGAGGAAATTGTCAAAGGTGGGTTCACCGTAGAACTAGCTGAAAACTATTCAGCGATGGAGAAGTACCTTGTCCGGTATTACGCGTATTTTTTCGACGCCTTGGCTTCGGGCAAGGTCGCACCGGAGGATCCGGTCCAGAAACATTTCGTCCGGGCCTGCCGGGGAGAGGCCCCGCCAACAGGCCCTGCAGAGACGGCCTGGATCAAGTACACTGCGGAGCACAGGGCGAAATAGGAATTGGGGTGACAAAGTTGCTTGACTGAAAGCAAGGAACATGTTTGTTGAAGAAAACATGATTGCGATATTTCGACAAATTATTGCAACAATGATTCATTATGCGAAATTATTCACAGATACCTTTGTAGAAGATGACCAGGACAATTGCACTGCAATTGTCTATCTGGACAACACTAGCAAAAACTCAATATGCGGCATCACGAAAACAAACCCAGACATACCAGTATCAAGAGAGTTGTTATTACTGGCATGGGAATTGTTTCTTGTATTGGACTATCACGAGATGAAGTGACTCAATCTCTTCGTCTCAGCAAAAGCGGCATTACCCTGCTGGATGAACGTAAACAGCTGGGATTCACCAGCGGTCTCAGCGGCACAATCAAAGGATTTGATAGTGAAGCCTGTCTGGAAAGAAAGGTTCGTAAATCTCTGCCGGAATTTGGCCTCTGGGCCTGGGACGCAGTCAAACAAGCCCTGCACCAGGCGGGCATTGACGAGCAGGACTTGGCCGGTGATGAAAGGACCGGTCTTCTGTTCGGCAACGATTCCTCCACTGTAAGTGCAGTTGAACAATGTGATATCCTCCGGGAAAAAAAGGAAACCCGAGCCATGGGCAGTGGCCATATCTTTCGCCTGCTCACCAGTACCATCAGCCTCAATCTCTGCACAAAATTGCAACTCCGCGGTTCTTCCTGGACTGTGAGCGGGGCCTGCGCCAGCGGCACACTGGCCATTGGCCAGGCTGCCCAACTCATAGCCTCCGGTAAACAAGACAGAATGATCTGTGGCGGAGCCCAGGAAATCTCCTGGCAATCCATGTGCAGTTTTGATGGCCTAGGCGCCTTTTCCAGACAGGAGGAGACACCGGTCGAGGCCTCCAGACCCTTTGATGAGGGACGAGACGGCCTGGTTCCCAGTGGCGGTGCTGCTGTTCTCTTCCTGGAATCACAGGAAAGTGCCTTGGCACGTAATGCACCGATTCTTGCAGAAATCTGTGGCTTTGCCACTACCTCCGACGGTTACCATATTTCCGCACCCAGCGGTGAGGGACTGCAAAGGGCCATGCTGCAGGCCTTGGCAGATGCTGAGATACTACCGACAAACATCGATCTGGTCATGGCCCATGCGACTTCCACAACATTAGGTGACGAGAAGGAGGCTGAGGCAATCTGCAACACCTTTGCCATACGAGATACGCAAAAAGGCCCGATCGTGGCCGCCATCAAATCCCTGACCGGCCACGAATTCTGGATGGCCGGGGCCTCTCAAGTTGTATATGCCCTGCTGATGGCCCAAAACGGTTTTGTTGCCGCCCACCCGAATCTGCAAAAGCCTCTGCAAGCGGCCAGAAATCTGGATATCCCCACAACCTTACGCCCCGCCTCACCACGCCATATCCTGTGCAATGCCTCGGGATTTGGCGGCATCAACGCCTGCCTGGTTATCAAGACCGGATGCTGAAATATGACTGTGTCATCGCCGGCAGCGGCATAGCAGGACTCACTGCGGCTGCAATCCTGAGCAAGCAGGGCCGGCGGGTTCTTGTCCTGGAAAAACAGAGGCACCCTGGCGGGGCCTTACGACGCTTTAAACGCCGGAATATCTCCTTTGATGTCGGTTTTCATTATACGGGAGGACTGGGCCGGGGAGAGATTCTTAAACTTTTATGGGACTATTGCCAGGTCACTGAGCATCTGAAGATCATTCCCCTGCTGGACCAAGGCTGTGATAGCCTGACTATTGTCGGCAAAAAGAATCCTATCACTGTCTCGTACGCCTATGATCGATTCGCAGAAGAACTGAACAACCATTTTCCCGACCAAGCAAAGGCCATCAGCAGCTACATTGCGAAAGTTCAAGAAATCTGCGCCGATATCCCCTTTTACAACACAGGGCTGCCGCTAACTCCTTTTCTACGGGGCTATAAAAGCCGACATCTTCTCCTGGCGGACTATCTGCACGAACTCACCAACAATCCTGATCTCCTGGCCGCGCTGGCCTCTCCGGCTTTTCTGTATGGTGTACCCGCCTCGCAGGCAAGTCTTGAAGTACACGCCATGGTCGCTCATGGCTATTATTCAGGTGCTTATGCGGTCCAAAATGGTGGACAGGCCATAGTCGATGCCTTCTTGTTGGTTCTGAAGCAAAACGGTGCTGAGTTCATAACTCAGCAAACTGTGACAAAGGTATGGCGTGAGCCACGGCACATTGAAGTGCATACCGGCAGCGGTGAACAGTTTTCCTGTGACAATTTTATTTTCACCGGGCATCCGGCCGGTATCGTGGATATGGTCCCTCCCTCAACCTTCAGACCGGCGTATTGCTCCCGGCTGCGAGCACTGAAAAATACCATCTCCATGTTTGCCCTCTTTGCGACTATCCCTGCCAGGCCCTCATCCGCGCCTCAGAAACAGATCAACAGTTATCTTCTGCCAAGCGGTCTCAATTTCATCCCCGAGGCCCTCTCTGCTGAGGCAAACAGTCAGACCTTATTCATGTCAAACCCTGGCATCTGGGACAGTGAAGCATTGCAGAACGGCCGGCAGGGCGTTATACTTCTTAGTCCCTGCTCCTGGAAAGAAGTTGCAATGTTTCAGGAGAGTTCCACGAAAACCAGACCTCCATCTTATTATGATAAAAAAGAAACTCTCACACGACAGATGATTGCGACAGCCCAGGATACCTGGGAAAACTGCAGCGATATCCAAATCTTGGCAGCAGGAACCCCCCTGACATTCCGGGATGAGTTATCGACACCACAAGGCGCTGTCTATGGGGCAATGCATTGCTTGGGTCAATACACCCCCGATTGTCGTACCAGATTGCCCGGCCTTTTTCTGGCCGGCCAATCTACACTGATGACAGGTGTTGTCGGGGCATCACTCTCCGGGCTGGTCAGTGCCGGGGAAATCGTGGGACTTGAGCAGTTATGGAATGAGGTTCGACAATGCATATGAAAAGAGTGGTCATAACCGGCAGAGGAGCGGTATCACCCTTTGGCACGGGGGTTGCGAAACTCATTGACAACATCTGGGCCGGGAACTCCGCAGTCCGCAAAATGCCGGAGTGGGAGCTCGTCGAGGGAATGAAAAGCCATATCGCGGCCCCGGTACCGGATTTCGACGCCCGGGATCTTCTTCCGAGACATCTGCGTCGTGCTATGGGCAACATGGCACAGTACGCTACGATTGCCGCGTTTGAGGCCATTCAAGACGCCTCGCTCAGCGAAGAATTGCTGCAATCAGGTAAAACCGGGGTGGCCGTGGGTTCGACCACCGGCAGCCCGACGGCCTATCATGATTTCTATCAGAAATTCCTGCCTGATATGGCAATGGGACAGATAAAATCAGGCGAATTTTTTCAGATGATGAGCCATACGTGTGCCGCAAATATCTGCCTGGCCACGGGCGTTCGGGGAGAACAATGGGCCCCGGCCAGTGCCTGCACCTCCTCAGCGCAGGCATTGGGACTTGGCTATTTGCTGATCCAAACGGGCAGGCAGGAGGCCATGCTCTGTGGTGGCGCAGACGAGGTCCATCTTTCCGTCACCGGTGTCTTCGATCTGCTGCGGGCCGCTTCAACTTCCAACGCAAACCCGGAACAAGCGCCACGCCCCTTTTCTGCCGATCGAGACGGGGTGGTCTGTGGAGGGGGCAGCGGCATACTGGTGCTTGAAAACTACGACTCCGCCAGAAAACGCGGCGCCAAAATCTATGGAGAAATCCTGGGGTTTGGCAATGTCACTGACAGTAATCATATTGCCCATCCCAGCAAAGACTCAATGGCCAGGGTCATGCTCGCTGCTATGGAAGACGCTGGGGTTTCCCCTACCGACATCGACTACATCAATGCCCACGCAACCGGCACGGAACAGGGAGACAAGGCTGAGGCTGCAGCGATTCTCCAGGCAGTTGGTGGCACCTGCCCGGTCAGTTCTTTCAAGGGTCATATTGGCCACACTCTTGGTGCGGCTGGAGCGCTGGAAATTATTATTCTTCTGGAAATGCTCCTCCGCCAGCAAATTATTCCCACACGAAACTTGCAAGAAGCTGATCCGGAATGTACGATAATAAACCTTATCAGAAACATCGAAAAGCATCATCTTTGCACTGTCATCAAAAATAATTTTGCCCTGGGCGGTGTCAACACCGCCCTTGTTTTAAGGAAACTCGATTCATGATATCCGATGAAGAACTGCGCGGGAAAGTAGTTGAAGTATTAGCCCAAGAATTTGAACTGGACCCTGAAAAAATGGGACCGGAAGCTACTCTCTATGATGATTTGGGTCTCGACAGTCTCGATGCTGTCGATATGGTTGTCGTACTTGAAAAAACCTTTGCCATGAAACTGACCGATGAAGGGGCCTTGCGTTCAATCAGGACCATGGAAGATCTTTTCCAATTTCTTCTTCGCTTACGATCAGAACAAACGTTATAAGGCCATTACTTGAAGAAATTGTTCTTAAATCTCTACTACTGGCCCGTATTTACAGCAATCACCATTATTGGCCTGTTCATATTGCCCTTTCTCCTTGTGTACCAAAAAATCTTTCTGGGCAGGGCCTGGGACAAAGGCATGCGCCGGGCAATCGTTCTCTACGGTTGGTTTCTGCTCCGCCCTGTGCCTTGGCGCAGTATCGTTACAATCAACTATCCCCCCCATTTCAAAGAACTACCGTTTCCGGCAATTCTGATAGCCAACCACACTTCAGCCATAGACCCCTACCTGCTTGGTGCATTGAAGAGAGAAAACAGTTTTGTTACTTCCTGGCCCTTTAAAATCCCTATTTATGGGCAACTGATGCGACTTGCCGGATATATTGACTCTCGGGATGGCTGGGACGCTCTCAAAAAACAGGGCGAGCACCTTCTGCGCTCAGGTTCATCTCTGACCATATGGCCCGAGGGACATCGCTCACGGAATGGCCAACTCGGCCGTTTTAAAAAAGGGGCCTTTCTCCTTTCTGCTGAGACCGGTTTCCCCATTATTCCCGTGTGTATTGCCGGGGCGGAAAAGATACTCTCACCGGGACATCGTTTTTTATCTCCCGGCCATGTCACGTTAACGCTGCTCCCACCCCTGCATCCACCACCCCCAAACGGACAACCACAAGAATCAGCCCTTGCCCTCCGAGATCAAGCCAGACGCATGATCAAAGAAACTCTGGAAATGCAGAGGGGCAGGCATTCAACTCCGCAGGAACTGGGCTGTTATTCGAATTCCTCTTGTGCAACGAAGCAAGGACAACAGCCATGACCTTTCATAGGGGAGACTATTCAGTACACGAGGCCTTGGCCCTACGTACCAGCGAGCCTGCCAGCTATCTGCAGCACCGCATCGCCCTTCTGCAAAGACATCTGCAACAGGCAAGTCGAGTGCCCTTCTACCAGGAGATGTTCGGACGGGTAAGCCTTACCCCGACTGATTTTCAAACACTCTCCGATCTATGCCGCCTGCCCTTTACCACCAGAACAGATCTTGACCAAAACCCGCAACTCTTCTGCCAGGAAGAGACTACTGAACACCGGGACATCGCCCTGACCTCCGGTACGACCGGAGAACCGGTGATCGTCCCCTACACTGCCTCGGATCTGGAACGCCTGGCCTTTAATGAAACCATGGCCTATTATGGTGCAGGAATCCGGCCAAACGACAGGGTGCTCCTCACCGTCACCCTCGACAGGTGCTTCATCGCCGGTATGGCCTATTACTCGGGCCTGGTCAAGCTGGGGGCAGCAGCCATCAGAAGCGGACCGGGGCAGCCGGCCCGCCAGTGGCAGATCATCAAAAAACTTAAGCCAAAAGCCCTTGTCGGCGTTCCCTCTTTTCTTCTGCAACTCGGCCAATGGGGTCTCGAAAACAACCTCAAGGTTGCTCAGAGCGGCATCAAATCCCTCATCACCATTGGCGAACCGATCCGTTACCCGGACAACAGCCTGACTCCTCTGGGCCAGCAACTCAGCAGCATATGGCAGGCCGATATCTATGCTTCTTACGGCGCAACAGAGTTTGAAACCGCTTTCTGCGAATGCACCTCAGCCTGTGGCGGCCATGTTCACCCAGAGCTGATGATTGTCGAGATCATAGATGATCATGGCCAGCTCCTGCCTCACGGCCAAGCCGGAGAGATAGTGGTGACGCCTCTCGGTGTTCAAGGTTTTCCGCTGGTCCGTTTCCGGACCGGTGATGTGGCACGACTCTCTGACTCGCCCTGCAACTGTGGCTGGAAAACCGAGCGGTTGGGACCCATCGAAGGTCGGCTGGCCCAGAGACTCAAATACAGAGGAACCACCCTGTACCCGGAAACAATTTTCAGAACCCTCGAGGCCATGAATATCCATCATTTCTATCTGGAAATCAGGAGTTCCATGGACTTGAGCGACGAGATACGGGTGATAATCGGCAGCGATACGCACCTGCAACATGAAACCATCAGCGAGAATCTGCAATCTGCCCTTCGGGTCAGACCGGAAATAATCATCCGCCCACTGGCTGAGGTACAAAAGATGACGGAACAGGATGGCAGCAGGAAACGGAAAACCGTTTTTGACCTCCGCCAAGCAACAAGGAGCCCGTACGCGTGAGTTGTATACATGAACATTGGGGATTGGAATTTTCCCCCGAGGAAATACGCGAAACAAGGACCAGACATGGATTGCTCTCCATGGAACTGGAGTTGTCCAGGATCTGTAATTTAGGCTGCATCTATTGTTATGCCGCCTCCGGCCTTCCTCTGGAGAACGAGCTGCGTATTTCAGAACTGCTCGACGTTGTTGACCAGGCCGTCGATCTCGGAGTGAGGAAAATCATCATCCTGGGCGGCGGTGAGCCCCTGCTCTTCCCGCACCTCTTCACCCTTATTGAACATATCAAGGGGAAAAACCTTACCGCTGACCTGTTCACCAACGGCACCCTGCTCACGAAAGAACAGGCAGAAGGACTCTATCGCCTGCAGGTGGGTGTGGTTATCAAGATGAACAGCCGTAATCCTGCAATCCAGGACATCCTGGCTGACCGGCCCGGCACCCTGGCGGCTATCGATCAGGGCCTGCAATTCCTCAAAGATGCCGGCTATCCGGACAAAGCACATATCCTGGGCATTGAAACCATCATCTGCGGCCATAATTATCAGGAACTTCCTGATCTCTGGCGCTGGGCCCGCCGGCAGGACATCATACCCTATATTGAGACAATGACCCTTCAGGGCAGGGCAAAGGAACACCTTGACCTCGAGGTGTCGACTGAAAAGATACAGCACCTCTTTGAACTCCTGGCTGACATTGACGCCAAAGAGTTTCACAGAAACTGGACCCCGCATCCCCCGCTGGTTGGGTCCCAATGCGCCCGGCACGAATACTCCTGCACCCTGACCTCGACAGGTGACATCCACCCCTGCCCCGGGGTCGCGGTAACAGCTGGAAATATTCGCGAACAGAAACTGGCTGATATCCTCAGACAGAGTTCAATCATTCATGATCTGCGAAATATTCGCACCACCATCAAGGGAGAGTGCTCTTCCTGTGAACTCAGTGATCAGTGTTACGGATGTCGTGGCCATGCCTTTCAAATCACAGGTGACTATCTGGCGGAAGATCCCCTCTGCTGGTTGCGCAAAAATCAGCAGAGATAACAATTCCGGCCTTCAGCCTTGTCATACAACCAGGATGCCGGCCATAACCCAAAGGTATTTTCCCATGCAGCGATTTACCTCTACTTTTTGCAGATCTACCGACAACCGGCTCTGCAGCATACTGTTTGTGGTCCTCATATTTCTGGCTCAGCCTGCCGCTGCCGCTCTTCCTGCCCCGGCGGCAGAAGGCAATTCCTGGGCTCTGCTCACCGGCTACGGCTATAGCCAGCCAGGCTGGGGACGCACCAAGATTCGGGTCGAAACGCTTGACCTGATCGCACGCCATGAGGTGGTGCTGACCGATACCCTGGGTTCTTCCTGGTACCAGGGATATCATTCGCTCCTGCTGGAAGTCCCTCTGCACCTTGTCCTTTCACCGGATGTCGCGCCCATGTTCGCGTTGAATTTTCTGGCCAATTATACCTTCACGGCCTCAGAGAGACATCACCCTTATGTCTTTGCCGGTGGTGGCCCTGTTTACAACACTGCCGATATTCCCGGCATGGGTGCGGACCTGAATGGTAATTACCAGTTTGGGGTTGGCTGGAAATACAAAATGAACAGCGAGCATGCCCTGCTCTTTGAATACAGATATCATCATATTTCCAATGCCGACACCGAGGAACCCAACGACCCGCTGAACTCCAATAAATTTCTTGTCGGAATCACTTTTTAGGAGCCGTTACGACGGCTTAAATCAACTCAACAATCAGAAAATTATACTCGAATTGCATGCAGCAAGCGCCTAACATTTCTTCTCCCGATTACTCCTATGCCTTTCAGGATATCCCGGATGCAGAGACAATCGCCCTGATTGAACAACTCCCCGACCGCTGGGGCCGAATGCCGCCCCTTTGCCGGGCCGTGCTGGTGGAAACCGGCAGATTCCTGCAAGTACATGGGCTCATCGCCTCGGGAAGATTGCTCAACCGCAAAGGCCTCAACGTAGGCTTGATCGGGGTTACAGGCAGCGGTTCGATGGCCACGGATCTGGCCTTTGCGGCAACCCTGAGCCATGGTGTGCACCAGGCAAGCCCTGCTCTTTTTGGCTACACCCTGGCCAATATCCCCCTGGCGGAGGCCGCCAACCATTTCGGCCTGACAGGGCCGGTCTATGCCATCATGGAATCAACGGCGAATCCCCTACAAACAGCTGTCGCCGAAGGGAAGCGTCTTGTCAGGATGCAGGAGGATATCTCGTTCATGCTGGCCTGCACGTTTGACCACACTCACCATGCCGACATCTCACGACACATCACTCTCAATTTAACTCTTGTATATAAAGATGACGAAGATCACCCTAGTGTATCCCAAGTGGCATAAAATTCCTGAACAGACAGAATTTCATCTCCCGCCCCACGGACCGGTCTGTGTTGCGGCCTGCATTCCGGAGCAATACCAACTGCGGTTTATCGATGAAAATGTTGATGAACTCGATTTTTCCCTGGCAACGGATATCGTTCTGCTCTCAATGATGCTCACCTGCCAGCTGCCCCGCGGCAAAGAAATTGCCGAAAAGTACCAGGCCCTGGGCATTCCGGTGGTGGCGGGGGGCATTGCCGCCATGCTCCATGCTGAAGAAGTTGCCGGTTTCGTTGACAGCCTCTTTCTCGGCGAGACGGAAGATGGGCGATTGGCCAGGGTCTTGGCTGATTTTGAAAATGGTACACTGAAGGATCGTTATGATTACTTCCACGATTTCCCCGCCATTGAAACCGTTGGCCCGGCCAGAAGAGAGATTCTCAACCGGCAGCGCTATGTCTACCGGGGTGTGCAAATGGTCGATCTGGTCCATGCCTCCAGGGGCTGTCGCTTTAACTGTTTCCCCTGCGCCACCGCTTTTCTGGGCGGAAGGCAGTTCAGGCCCCGTCCTATCGCCCGCGTGGTCGAAGAACTCACTCTCATTGACAACAATCGCCTGTTTCTCGTGGACAATTCCCTGGCCCAGGATCGCGACTGGGTCATGGCGCTTTTTGAGGCAATGATCCCCTTGAAAAAGAAATGGATCAGCCACCCCATCCTCGACGAAGACAAGGTCATCGCCAAGGCCGCCCAGGCCGGTTGCTGGTATGTCTATCAGGCAGTTTTTGATACCTCAGACATCATCCGGGAACGGGTAAAACGCCTCAAGGATCATGGTATCGGCGTCGAGGCCGCGGTTCTTCTCGGCACTGACAATCAGGATGCCGACTATATCAAGCGCCTGGTGGATTTTCTGCTGGAAATCGATATCGATATGGCCGAATTTTCCATCCTTACCCCCTTTCCGCATACCCCCGTTACCGAACGTTATACACAAGAAGGGCGAATCCTGCACCGGGACTGGCAGCGGTATACCACAGCCGAGGTGGTTTATCGTCCCAAAAACATGAGCCCGGAGGTACTCCAGGAGATGTACCACTATGCCTGGAAAACATTTTATCAGGAGATCCCGCAATCCCTGCGTATGGCCCGGCTCTTTACTGAGGTGGTGAAAAAAGAGATGGCTGACGGGACCTATATCCCCAGACAACTGGGTAAAGAGAGACAATGGTCTACTGCTGCCTGAAGTATGCCCGCTAACTGCCTGCTCATCTCCGCCAATCAGGTTATCACGCCATACCCAGTCTACCCTCTTGGTATGGCCTGCCTCCTGGGGGCATTGGCTGAGGCCGGCCACCAAGCTGATCATTTTGATATCCTCTCGGGTGGGCTGGAGGCTTTAAAGACCCGGCTTGCCGCAAATGTCTATGATCTTCTGGCCATCTCCATTCGCAATCTCGATAGCGTCGACAGCGCGGATACCCGTCATTTTCTCGGGGATATCAGCAGGATTGTCGCTGTCATTCGGGCACATTCCTCTGCCCCCATAGTCCTCGGCGGCGCCGGCTTTTCCATCATGCCTGAGGCCCTGATGGATCTCTTGCAGCCCGATTTCGGGGTTGTCGGCGAAGGGGAGAGAATTCTGCCCTGGCTGGCCGGGGAGATAGCCTCAGGCACCTCGCCCGAAGGCCGGATTTTCACCCAGCCTTTAGAGAATTACCCCGATTCCAAGCCGATCTTCCAGCAGGATATTGCCGACTATTATCTGGCCCATGGCGGCATGCTCAATATCCAGACCAAGCGCGGCTGTCCGTATAGCTGCAGTTATTGTTCGTATCCATCGCTCGAAGGCAACAAGATAAGGTATCGTGAGCCGGAAGCGGTGGCTGAGGAGATGTCTCGTCTCAGCAAAGATCTGGGCGCCCGCTATATCTTTTTTGCCGACAGCGTCTTTAATGATCCGGCCAAGCGATTCCTGGAAATTGCCGAAGTACTTATCAGGCAGGGCAACACGACACCCTGGTGCGCCTTTTTCAGACCACAGAATCTCACGCAGGGCGACCTCCTGCTCCTGAAAAGGGCCGGTCTTGCCGCGGCCGAACTGGGGACGGATGCAACCTGCGATATCACTCTTGCCGCACTCAACAAAGGTTTTTCTTTTGCTGAAGTTCTTGCTACCAGCAGAATTTTCGCCAAGGCCGACATCCCCACCGCCCACTACGTGATTTTCGGCGGCCCAAAAGAAGATCACAATACACTGCAGGAAGGTTTGCATAATCTTGAGCTCCTGCCCCAAAGTGTTGTTTTTGCCTTTACCGGTATTCGCATTCTGCCCAACACCGGCATCCACAACCGGGCCATTATCGATCAGGTGATTTCGCGTGAACAATCCCTGCTCTTACCAACCTACTATTTCTCGCCACTCATTCATCGGGACCAGCTTGAGGCAGCCATCCGCCAGGCCTTTTCGGGGCGCCAGGACCGTATCTTCCCCTGCTCCAAGGTCGCTGACCACATCACCTTGCTCCACAAGTTCGGCCACCACGGTCCGCTGTGGGATCTTATCCTGAAAAAAAGATGATCATGACCGCCTCCGCTTATCCGGATACCCTTCTCCTTATCCCTCTCTACAACCATGCCGCCACCCTGCGAGGGGTTGTTGAACGTGCCATTCAGTGTGATTTTGCCGTCCTGGTGGTCGATGACGGGAGCACCGACGCAGGCCTGCAAACCCTGGAAGGGCTCCCGGTTCTCACCATCAGGCTTGAGAAAAACCGGGGCAAAGGGGCAGCAATTCTCACAGGGGCAAAGGAAGCAGCACGACGAAGATACAGCAAAATCCTCACCCTTGATGCCGATGGTCAACATCATCCGGAAGAAGCCCACCTTCTCTGCCGGGAAGCAGAAAAGCACGCCACACCGGTTATCGTCATCGGCGCGAGAAGGATGATTCAGGAGACGGTACCCCGAAGCAGCCATTTCGGCAGGGCATTTTCCAACTTCTGGGTCCACCTCGAATGCGGCCGAGAGCTGAGTGATACCCAGAGCGGTATGCGCCTGTATCCGGTCAAGGAGCTCCTGACTCTAAATCTCTCCCGCCTGCGCTACGATTTCGAGATTGAGGTACTCGTAAAAGCCGTCTGGGCCGGAGTTGAAGTCGTAACGGTTGATATCTCCGTTCATTATCCCATACCCGAGGAACGGATCAGCCATTTTCATAAATTAAAAGACAACTGGCGATTGACTGTCCTGCACACCTCACTCATTTTGCGCCGCTTCCTGCCCTGGCCCCATAAAAAACTTGTCAATCCCGGAAACCTGGATGCGTGGGGCCGAACCGGGTCTTTATCCATGAAAAATCCCCGGCAGGTTCTGAAGAAACTCTGCCGGGCATACAACTCGCCCTTCTGGCTGGCAACCGCAGTATGGGTGGGGATATTTTTGGGCACTCTGCCCCTTATCGCCTGTCATACCGTGGTTATTCTGTATGTCACACACCGCCTGCATCTCAATAAAATTGCGGCGGTGACTGCCAGTCAGTTCTGCGCCCCACCACTTGTCCCGGCTCTGTGCATTGAGGTCGGCTACTTCCTCCGCCAAGGTGAGTTTCTTCTCGACCTCTCCTGGGAAAGGTGGCTGTTTGAGATCCATCAACGCCTTTGGGACTGGCTCATCGGTTCGTTTCTGGTAGGCCCCCTCTTGGCTATGATTGGCTGGGGTCTCACCTTTTGGGGAGTAAAGACTTTGCATCGCCGAAGACCACTATCTCTCCGGGGTGGCGACGAATGATCTCAAGAAAATTTCTGAATAATCGCCTTGAAGCATTGGGTCACTGGTTTTTCTATATAACCTTGCGATTGTTCGGACTCTATGGGGCCTACCTCCTGCTCTGGCCGGTCATTTTCAGCTATGCCGTCTGCAGCAGAAAGATTCACAGGAGGACTGCCACCTATTTCAAGTGTCGGTTCCCAGGACATGGCAACGTACGAAGAAAAACCGACAGCCTTTTCAACCTCATGGCCTTTGGCCGGGCTCTGGTGGACAGGGCCTGGCTCGGGATCAATGCGAATGCCACTCTCCAAGGAGACATCATAGGCTACGATGCACTGCTCCAGAGTCTGGCTCAAGGCAAAGGTCTGGTGTTGCTCACCGCCCACGTCGGCAACTGGCAGACCGCCCTCGCCTACCTTGACACTCTGCCGGTAAAGGTCCATGCCCTGATGCAATATGATGTGGCTGCAGCGGCAAAGCACTATTTTGATCTGCACGCGAAGGCCAGATCCTTTGAAATAATCAACGCCGATGGCCCCTTTGGCGGCATGATAGAGGCGGCAGGAGCCCTACAGAAAGGGGAGGTGGTCACGATCATGGCTGATCGTTACATTAAAGGCCCGACCAGCACTGTGGACTTTTTTGGCTCACCGGTTCGGATGCCGGATGCGGCCTACATCCTGGCAGCAACTACTCAGTCGCCAGTGGCTATTATCCTTGCCGCAAAAACCGGCATGAAAAGTTATGAACTCAAGGTCTGGGATATCTTCACGCCAATGTACCTGAGCCGCGAGGATCGTCCTGCCATGCTACAGGATTGCAGCCGGAGATTTATAAGAATTCTCGAAAAATACCTACAGAATTACCCCTATCAATGGTATAATTTTTTCGATTTTTGGAAACAATAAAACCCTCTTCTCTCAGGAAATAGCCACAATGGATGAAATCAAAAAACAACTCAAGGAAATCCTGATCAACGATCTGAAAATACAAGGGATACAACCAGAGGATATCGTTGATTCAGCTCCTTTGTTTGGCGATGGCATGGGGCTTGATTCACTCGATGCCGTAGAACTGGTAGTTCTCATCCAGAGATATTTTGGCGTCCAGATCATGGATATGGATCAGGGGCGTGTGGCCTTCGCCTCTCTTGACAGTCTGGCCAGGTTCGTTCAGGAGAATCGCCCCCAATAGGCCCCGCAACTCGAGTTGATCCAGATCAGCAAAACTTGAATGTTTTTAGACACCGGTCTTAACAGATCCAACAACGTTCTATTTTAAGGGGAATCACAACCATGCTTAAAAAAATATCCTTCTTTGTCATGCTCGCTCTTTTATGCAGCCTTTCACAAGCAATGGCGGCAGATGTGAAAAAGAAGTATTCCATCGCAGCAGCGCTTGAAGACCCAAAAATTGTCGAAGCCCTGCCAAGCAATGTGGCGCTGTATTGGGGCGCTCAGCAACATCCGAAGATCAGCAAGACCTTTGGCACCTACAAAACAAGCAAGCGCACCAATGCCTTTGGCAAAGAAGATCAGGATGCATGCCGATGGGCCCTTGCCTCAGCCCTTATAGCCCTCCAGGAAAGGGCCAGAGAGGAAGGCGGCAATGCCGTGGTCAATATTCAATCGAATATCAAGAATTTCAGGGAATCCTCCACTACTGAATACTCGTGTCTGGTCGGCAGCATAATGGTCAATGTTGCCCTCGAAGGATCCGTGGTTCAGCTTGCAAATTGAACCGCCTTCTGCGTAACCGGCTCTGCCCTGTCACCACATGAGAATTCACGATAACAATCAGATGATAATCACCGGCCTCGGATGCATCTGCAGCGCAGGGCATGATACACATTCGGTTTGGCACAGCCTGTGCCACCGCACTGTAAACTGTCAACAGACGTCGGATCCTCTCTTTACCCCCGGGTGGTCTGCACCTCTTTTTTCTGTTGAGGATGCCTGGCTTGAAAGGCCATTGCCGCTCTTTACCCTTACGAGCCCTCCCGCCAATCGCACCATACACCTGACACTCCAGGCCATACATGAGGCCCTGACCGAGGCCGGACTCACCCTGGAAATCCTGAGAACTCTGCGGGTTGGCATCTCTCTTGGCACCACCGTGGGTTGCTCCTTTAATAACGAGACCTACTACGCTGACTGGCGTAAAGGTAATAATCCCGATCAAGCCCCGGTTCGCCATTACCTGGAGGCCAATCTTGCCGAGAGCATTCAGCGAATTTTAGGAGTCCACGGTCCCCGGGCCGTTATCACCAATGCCTGCGCATCTGGCACAGATGCCATAGGTCTTGCCAAAATATGGTTGGAGCAGGACGTGTGCGACATGGTCCTGGCCGGAGGTGCAGACGAGATCTCACGTCTGGCCTACCATGGTTTTTCCAGCCTCATGCTCTTTTCGAAGACCCCCTGTCGCCCCTTCGATCAACAGCGCGATGGCCTGAATCTCGGCGAGGGGGCGGGGATTCTCGTTTTGGAAAAGGAAGCAGTGGCACGTCAGCGCAATGCCCTCGTTCTGGCCACCGTGCAGGGTTATGGTGCAGCCGGTGATGCCTACCATCCAACGGCCCCTCACCCGGAGGGCCGGGGGCTGCAGCAGGCCATCCGCCAGGCCATGGCCGATGCCGGGATTGCCACCGACGACATCGCCCTCATCAACGCCCACGGAACCGGGACCAGGGCAAACGATCAAGCCGAGGCCATCGCCCTCTACTCCTTAGGTTTTCACGCAGCAAACCCGGCTATTATCTCAACCAAGGGAATTACCGGTCATACCCTGGGCGCTGCAGGGGCGATAGAGGCAATCCTGACCATTCTGGCCCTCAACCATGGCTGGACGACCGGCAGCATAGGTTGCACCACTCCCGACCCGCAACTGCCGATAACCGTCCTGCCGGAGGGTGCTCAAAGAACATTGACAGGCCCTCTGGGTTTGAGCCAGTCACTGGCCTTTGGCGGCAGTAACGCCGCCCTTATCCTCGCAGGTGCCAAATAGTGAACGTCTATATTTCGGCAACCAGCCACTTGCAACCGGCGACCATGATCATCCCCGCAGAGCTCTCGCAACAACTGCGCCGGGCCGATACCTTCATCCAGCTAGCCGTCAGCGCCGTCCAGCAGGCTATTTTGCAATCCCCTGAAATCTCGGCAGAATCACCTGCGCGCTGCGGTCTTTTTTTGGGCACGGCCCATGGCCCCATGCAGACCGGCTTTGCAGTCCTTGACCACATCATCGATAACCAGCAGACCTCCCCGACCCTCTTTTCTCACTCCGTTTTCAACGCAGCAGCTGGATATCTGGCGCGCATCTTTTCCCTTCAGGGAAGGGCGTTGACTCTGACCGATTTTGCCTGGCCGTTTTTTCAGGCCCTGCAACAAGGATATCTGGCTCTCTGTGCAGGGCATCTTGATCGCTGCTTTGTCCTCCAAGTTGAGACGTATAGCGAGCTCCTCCTCGCCACTTCCAGAGAACTTCAACCACCGACACCAGGTTGTGTCTGCTGGCTTCTGGACAGCCGGGAAACAGGTGACAACCTCCCACGCCTCACCGCGCTGACAATTAACACTCAACCGGGATCCGGCGAGGTGTATCTCAATCGCCGGGAAAAGCTCAGCTGCAACGACCGTGTCTCGGTCTTTTCCGACCCATTGGTCACACTTGCCGCCATGAACACAATGATGATCACCACGGGGATGCCTTCTCCCTGTGAATTTACCCTGACGGCCCCGTACGGAGATGTACGGCTGACAATCGAACAACTTCAGGAAAATCAGGGGGCCGAACTGTTTGGCCGCCACAGCTCATAGTGTTTCCGTATGCAAACAGCCCAATCACCCCTTTCCCCTTCCCCTATAGTCTTTATCAGCGGTGCCAGTCGCGGCATAGGGGCTGCCATTGCCGAACGTCTGGCAGAGGGCGGATTTGATATTTGGCTCAATTATCACTCCGCCCATGACCAGGCCAGAGCCGTCCAAAAAAAAATAGAGGCCCTGGGCCGCAAATGCCTCCTCCTGCCTTTTGATATCACCAAGCTTGAGGAAGTATCCGCCGCTCTCGACCCCCTTCTGGAAAATGAGGTGCCCTTTGGCTTGGTCCATAATGCCGGAATCACAAGAGATACCCTCTTGCCCATGATGCGCCGCGAGGAATGGGATCAGGTCATCGATGTCCATCTCAACGGCTTTTTTAATCTGGCCCGGATATTCTCCAAGGTTATGCTCGGCAAACGAAAGGGACGGATCATTGCCATCTCCTCTGTCTCAGGAGAAACCGGCCAGGCCGGCCAGGTCAATTACTCTGCCGCCAAAGCGGGTCTCATTGGCGCCGCCAAGGCCCTGGCCCGAGAACTGGCCCGGCGCAATATCCTGGTGAACGTGGTCTCGCCCGGACTCATTGCGACCGAGATGGTAAAAGATCTGCCCCTGGAGAAAATCCTGCCGATGATTCCCTTAAACCGAATCGGCACAGCCAAAGAAGTTGCAGGGCTCGTTCATTTTCTCATGAGCGATGAGGCCGGTTATATCACCGGCCAGGTCCTGAGTGTCAACGGTGGTCTGTACATGTAGCCAGCAAAGAAACGCGCAGAGAGTTTGAAGAGATACACCCCACCCATAATCCCCGGAATCATCCCAAACCCCATGACGACACCCATCGAACTCCCCTGCGCCGCAGAACAACTCCTGCCCCACCGGCCACCCATGCTGCTCATCAGCCGCCTCCTCGAACGGCAGGGTGATACCGCAGTGGCCGAGGCCATCATCCCCCGGGATGGTCTCTTTGTTGATCCGGAAAAAGGGCTATTGCCGGAGTATTTCATCGAAATAATCGCTCAGACCATGGCGGCCACCAGCGGCTACGATTCTTCTCTCGCTCATATTCCTCTGAGCGATGGTTTTCTGGTCGGGATTGACAATTTCCTCTGGCCGTCACGACAAATTGAAGCCGGAATCGTCAGGATTCATATAGAAAAAACCTTTGAATTCGGCGGAGTCACTATCATTCATGGCCAGGTTGTGGCAGGAGACAATCTCCTTGCTCAGGGAGACATCAAGGTCTGGGAAAACACCATGCAGGAGGATGCGACCAATGCCTGATAAGTTGATACTGTTGCTTTTGCCCTTTCTTGTCTTCCTCTCCATTGTTTTTCCAGGTAGTGGTTCAACGGCCCCCGCCTCCTCTTTTCTGCACCAGATCGAAGCTGCAGCCGCCACTACCCACTCTTTCACCTGTGACTTCATCCAGGAAAAACATCTGGCCATGTTTCAAAAGCCGGTTATGTTCAAAGGCTCACTCACCATTGTCCGACCGGACAAGCTGCGCTGGGAGTTTAAAGAACCCCTGCCCTCCGCTCTCCTTTTAAATGGTGTGAAAGGGATGCGCTGTAATGGCGAGTCTCCGCCTCAGCCCTTCACGCTCGACGCCGACCCCATCATGAAGATTGTGGCAGAGCAGCTCTGGGCCTGGTTGGGAGGGAATTACAGGCGCTTGGCTGAGACCTACACGATGGAGCTTGTTGACACAACCACCCTCCGGTTGACCCCCAAAGAGAAAATGATTGCTGATTTCATTGCCAATATCAGTATCTTTTTTAACCCTACAACCCTGCAACCCGCGACAGTCGAGATAAAAGAGGCAAGTGGCGATTCCACCAAGCTCCTCTTTTCACACTATCGACTCAATATTGAACCGGTCAAAGACTTTTTTAACAACTGTGACAGCCGTGAATAATCCCTCTCTCCGGTTCCGCTGGTCTGTCAGTGCGGCAATCGTTGTCCTGGGTTGTATCCTTCTTGCCCAGCTGAAAATAAATGAGAACGCCCTGGATCTCCTGCCAGGGCAGGCCTTACAGAGCGACCTGCGACTTCTGCAGCGCTTGGGACTGGTAGACAAGATATTTCTGACCCTCTCAGTGCCTGCAACCGAGACATCTTCCAAAGCACAGAGACAGCAACTCCTGAAAAAAGCGGCTGAACATGTGGGCTCGACCCTGGATAAAGACCCGGTCTTTTCCGAGGTGTTCTACAAACTGCCGCAGGGCTTCGAATTGCAGGCCTATGGCCTCTTCCAAAACCATCTCCCGGTCCTGACCGATGAGACGGATCTGGCAACTCTCAGGCAAGCCATCAGCCCTGAGGCCATCACCGGCAAATTGCTGGAAGACTTTAAACTGCTCAACAGCCCTGCCGGTATCGCCCTCGGCAAACAGATCCAAAAAGACCCGCTGGGCCTGGCCACAATCCTCCTTGGCAAGATGACCGCGCTGCGCTCAACCTTTTCGCTTGATATTGTCGATGGCTACTTCATGAGCAAGGATGGTACCAGCTGTCTGCTCATGGCAGAAAGCAGCTTACCCCTTACCGATTCGGACAATGCCGAAAAAGTCGCGGCCATTATTAAGCAAAGCCTCCCCGATT
>JANOIV010000230.1:0-3459 GCA_031407875.1 Desulfobulbaceae bacterium
TCTCACTCTGATCAAAGCTTCAAGGCAGGCATCCTCTGTGCCAAATCGATTCTGCCATTCTAAAAGGGATATTTCCGGCATTTTCATGACAAGACCTCCTGTATTCGTTTAACTTTTTGGTCTTGTTAAGAATATAAACACGTAACTGAGAATTGTTTATAGCCATATTATTTTATAATAGCTAATCGGCGAAATCGAAGTGGGTAAGCCAGATATTTCAGCGACGAATCAAATAACCGCAGGGTACACCTGGTGAAAGTAAAATACACTTTCCACCTCAATTGCCCGCTCGCCAAAAGCATCCGACATCTACAAGGAGTAGAATGTCATAATATTTTAAATCAGGCGACAAAAATTATGATCTGGTGAGTCTTGTATAATTCAACGCATGGCGCCGCAAGCTGTTCGCAGTATAAACAAGACGCTGAAAAATCTGGCGATCGGGAAGTAATCGACTGCGCTTCCGTCAGTGTCAGGATCAGTACCAGAAAACGGCCGAAAACGTGAAAAAGATTCTCGGATCTCGGTTGTAAACCTAGTCGCACCTCCAGCTTTTTGCCGGAGTTGCAACGCACTCCACCCCTATCATCCTGGGCTCGGCATTCGTCGCCAGAAAAATAACCAGCCGACAATCAAAAAAACTTCTACAACTGCATCCAAGAGATATACTGCCGAGATGCTTCCAAGAGACCAATAGACCAATTCAATCACGAGAAGCGCAAAAGCATTGCCTATTGCCAGAACCACGATTTCTAGACTGAACCGACTGCGATACGCCGCCAGAGCCAACACCAAACCGGAACCCATCAACAGCACTCCGACGGTTTTCACCAGCCAGAGATCTGTCTTTGGACCGGTAACAAGTTGAAAACTTGCAATACTTATCAATGGCCAGACGCCGCTGATCAAATAATACAGGCCATGAAACCATGGCAAAATTTTTGCCGTCCTCGATGATCTGGGTAAATTCGCCATAGATTCCCCCCTCGGCACTTATTGACCTTCGTGTTTTTGTTTTTGATACAGTACTAATTGTCAGGGCTTTGTCCATCGAGGCACAACCTATTTCTCGCAGGAAATTGATTTATTCCAATGTATTTCTGAGTAAGTCATCACAAAAATATTCTGGAGAGATCCAGAATTGCCAAAAAGGTGATAAGCAATCGCTGTCTTCGGGCTTCTTAAAAAAAGCCATTGTTTCCGTTTTGAATGCAGTGACTGCCGCTTGGGCTGATCGTAAAGAAGAATATTCTCCGCTAGATCATCTCAGCACAGTTTGAGCACGGAGATTATTCAGATTGACCAAGGCGTTAAATGTTTGAAAGTTATAGAATTCAAATGCAAAATGAACAACTTCGAATTTTGAAGTGCCAAACACAGATTGGCCGAAGTTGAATCCACCATTGGGATATATCGGAGGGAATAGTCTCAGCAGTGCAAAGCGCCAAAAACCCACACCGAATTTTCCGGTCCCGCAGCGCCTGATCAAACTGGCTGAAGATCGATGGTAATCAGAATCTAATTTGCGGTATATATAGCCACAGATTCAATATGACCATTTCTCCTCTCTACTAATGTTGATGGTCACGTAAAAAGCCCAGTCTCAAATTGAGGCCGAAAATGACAAACGGTCCAGGATTTGCCCTTGGCTACAGATACTATTGGCAAATCGGGCGAAAAATCGTTCTTTGACAATTCGAAACAGTTCGATTGTAGCTGCAAAAGGCGCCATGCCGGGATCTTTATCCCTTTTTCGCCGTTTTCTGCAGGCAGCTGCCCGCAGGATGTTGATTGCGGTTGCTTTCAAGGTCGCGGCGAAGTGAACAGCTTTCAGGCCTCGCACCCGAAGGTGCTTGAGTCCCGCCCTCCGGTCAAGCTGGGACATGGTTGCCTCAACCCCTGCTCGAAAACGATAATGACGCTGTTAACTAAGCGGAAATCAACACGGGAGGGGTGCGAATTGGCGAGCCCCGAACCGCTTCCCCGGGGTCGAAGAGCATGGCATGTCGGATAGAGTGAATACGTGGCAACCCGGGAGGCCCTTGTGCCTCTTGCAGGGAAGCGAGTATGCCGGACAACCGATAAGAAAGGAAGGAAGGCAAACGGGAATAAGGGAGTCGGATGGTGCCGTAGTACCTGAGAAGGCGAGTAATGTTGCTGGAGGAAAGGGCGCCACATCAGTACAACTGCTGACAAGGAGACACGGGCTGTGCACAGAAACAGCGAAAGCGTGGAGACGAGATTGCAGCGGATAGCGGAGAAGGCCCGCAAGGAGTCGAGGTGTGTGTTCACCAGTCTGTTTCATCTGATGAACGAGGAGCTTCTGCGGGGGTGCTTTAGGAGGCTGAGGGAAGACGCGGCCTCGGGCATCGACAGAGTCACCAAGGAAGAGTACGGCAAGAACCTTGAGGTCAATCTGACCGGACTGTTGGAGCGGCTGCACAGGATGTTGTATATTCCGCAACCGGTACGCCGGGTGTATATCCCAAAGCCAGGAAGCACGAAACAGAGGCCGTTGGGAATTCCGGCCCTGGAAGACAAGTTGGTGCAGGCGGGACTTGTACGGATTTTGGGGGCAATCTATGAGGGCGACTTCATAGATGACTCCTATGGGTTCCGGCCGGGTCGCGGCTGCCACGATGCGCTGCGCAGGTTGAGCTTTGACGTGGAAGGGGGCAAGGTCCATTATATCGTAGAAGCAGATATCAAGGGTTTTTTCGATAATGTCCAGCATGACTGGATGATGGCCTTCCTCGGTCACCGGATAGCTGACAAGCGGGTATTGCGCTACGTGAAACGTTTTCTGATAGCCGGAGTCGTTGAAGATGGCGAGATGCGGGCAACTGAGTTGGGCACCCCGCAGGGGGGAATCTATTGCGGCCTGTCGACATCTGGCAAGCTCTTCCGGATGAAGCGCATCACGGCGCGGAAGAAGTTCCAGGCGAAGCTAGGCGTTTTCAAGGAGCGGCTGAAACTGAACCGCATTCTGCCCATCTCGAAATTACTGGCCAAGGTTGCCGCGAAGCTACGGGGACATTTTGCCTATTACGGGGTGTCGGACAACGCCAAGGGCATCGGACGATTCGCTTACGAAGTCCGGGTGATGCTCTTCAAATGGTTGGACCGACGAGGCAGAAGAGGGAGCCTGAACTGGGAGAAGTTCAAGAAACTCCTGATGAGGTTTCCGCTGCCGCAACCGCGGATAACGGTGAATCTGCTCAGAACGACGTGAATGTACTGATGAGGAGCCGTGTGCGTAAATAGCGCAAGCACGGTTCTGTGAGGGGCCGGGACCGATGGTGAAAAGGGAGTGGTGCCCTGATGGCACGTAGTAGCCGCGTGCGGCAAGACGTTAGGGAGGGAAAGTCCAACGGTAGCACTTCTCTTATCTACTTCAAAGAAACCGGTCTACTCGACCAATTTTTCTTCCATCGATTTTGTCAATTTCACACCCTCTTT
>JANOIV010000115.1:0-2594 GCA_031407875.1 Desulfobulbaceae bacterium
CTTTTTGAAAAACTCAGTAAACGTTTCATACTCCTCCTTTTGAATTTCCAAGAACCTTTCGCTGAACTCTCCGATCAATCCTGAAGAGCAAAACATCGCATTGTAAAAAACAATTCAAATCCTCATTCCATAAACTCCACAGTATTAAGCAAACCTCATGCCATCTGGAATACGGACTTACTTTAATAGATAACCTCTACAATTTTAAGACATTTTTTCTTGCAGCAGCATACACGGACACGAATCAGGAATCCCCTCGCCGGACAAATTGTTTCATTTAGTTCCATACAGTTTCATTGCTTTCTCATCCAGAGCGTCCTCCTAAAACAAGAGCGCATAGAGAGTTTCGAGAACCAGACAATTCTGTAAATACCTATTATTTCTCCATATACATGCCGCAACAGGCCCTGCCGAGAGAATTACGCGGACCACACCACATGCCCACGAAGGAATATGGAACAGAATAATAGAAACATAATGAAACTTAAAGGAACACCACAGGACTGTCTTCAGCAATGAAGCGGGGCAATTTGCTGGAATAGGCTCCGATCCGGTGAAGCAAATTATATAAAATTGCCGAAATACTGTTGACAACCTCCTGCTCGAAAAATTTATCGCCGCCGAAAACTGGCGGGACAACCGCCAATAATCTGCGTATCTCCCGGATTTATCCCTTAAAAAGGCAATCCCCTGAAAATTTACCCTTGACTGGCTTGAGCCGATACTGTACTAACTGACTGGTCAGTCAGTATGACTTTTCTCCATGGGAGTCGCATGCCAAAGAAATCGAAAAAACAAACAATCCTCGACATGGCAACCGTTCTCTTTGCCTCAAAGGGATTTACCAACGCCTCGATGACCGAAGTGGCCAGCATGGCCGATATAGCCGGCGCCACGATCTTCTATCACTTCAAGACCAAGGAAGATCTCTTTATCTCGGTCCTTGAGAGCGTCAAAACAGGGATTGTCCAGGAATTTTCACTTTTCTTCCAGGAAGAAAAATTTGCTTCGGGACTCGAGATGCTGCTCGGAACCGTATCGTTTCATCTGCATCTCGCCGCCATGAAAACGGAATGGTTCCTTTTTCTCCACCGCCATTACACCTACGAACTGGCGGCGGTGAACCCGGTTTGCCGAAAATACCTGGAAGCCATCTATACCTGCCTCGTCGAGATCTATGAAAAGGCCCTGACCAAGGGCCAAGGGGACGGCTCAATCTGCCAACTCTCCGCCAGAAAGACGGCTCTGATCATCCTGGCCATGGTCGATGGGATTCTCCAGTTGGAACGCAATAATTTGTATAATGCGGGACCGCTCTACAGTGAATTGATAGAGTCATGCCGCAGAATGGTTGATAACACACAACAATAGGTGGAGTGCATGCTGACAAAAATTTTCCCGTTTCTCGGTTGGTTAAAGGGCTACAACTCGAAAAGTTTCCGGGCGGATTTCGTTGCCGGACTGACGGTGGCCCTGGTCCTTATCCCGCAATCGATGGCCTATGCCCAATTGGCAGGCCTGCCGCCGTACTACGGTCTGTACGCGGCCTTCCTGCCGCCGATGCTTGCCGCCCTGTTCGGTTCCAGTCGCCAACTCTCGACCGGCCCGGTGGCGGTGGTATCGCTCCTTACGGCGGCCTCGCTTGCGCCCCTGGCCACGGCCGGCAGTGAAGGCTACATCGCCTATGCCCTGCTGCTCTCCCTGATCGTCGGCGTGTTCCAATTTCTTCTGGGTGTCCTGCGCCTCGGTCTCGTGGTCAACTTCCTCTCCCACCCCGTGGTCAACGGCTTCACCAACGCCGGAGCGATCATCATTTTCAGTTCCCAGCTCGAAAAGATGTTCGGTGTCTATGTTGACGGTGCGGAACATCATTATGAAACCATCATCGAGGTCTGCAAAAGTGCGATGCACTACACCCACTGGCCGACCTTAATCTTCGGAGTCGGCTCCTTCGCCCTGATGTTCGTTCTGAAAAAGATCGCCCCCAAGGTCCCCAACGTCCTGGTGGCGGTGGCCCTGACCACCGTCATTGCCTGGGCCATCGGCTTCCAGCACGACGCCAAGGTGGATATTTCGACAATCCAGTCGGACAAGGCCAAGGAATTGATTATCTCATTCAATGCCGCGCTCAAGGCCAAACCGGCCCTGGAAAAGAAGCAGACAGTGGTGAGCACGGTCCTCGACGAGGCCAAGAAAGCCCACGATAACCTGGCCGTACTGGATGCCGAACATGAAAGCAACCGTATTCAATTCGAGATCAAGGAGCTCAATCACCGGGCCAAAGAGTATCGCAAGGAACTACGGGAACTGCTCTTCAAGGGCATCCCGCAGGGTGATGGCAAACTCGCCTTCTATCCGGCGGCAGAAAGCCCTGAAGGGGCCAAGGATGACGGGCGGACCTGGCGGATCAGGGTCGGCAACAATGCCCTCAAGACCGCAGAACTGAAGATGATGGGCGGCGGCGCAGTGGTTGGCGAAATCCCCAAAGGTCTGCCGTCTTTTAGCATGCCGGCCTTTGATATGCGGGCTTTCTCACATCTGCTGTCAAGTGCGATCATTATCTCACTGCTTGGTTTCATGGAGGCCATTTCGAT
>JANOIV010000039.1:0-12811 GCA_031407875.1 Desulfobulbaceae bacterium
AAAAGGCAAAGAAAGTTATGATCGATTTGGAGTAAATAACGATGAAAGTAACTACCAAGAAATGGGATGCCAGCGAATACTTGGACAGTCCGGAAATGATTCACGAGTATCTGAAAGCAGCCTTCGAGGAGGGCGACAGCGAACTATTGATTGTTGCCATCGGCAATGTTGCCAAAGCCCAAGGCATGAGTGAGATTGCGCGAAAGACCAACCTCAGTCGTCAGAACCTCTACAAGGCACTTTCTCCGGCTGGCTCACCAAAGTTTGACACCGTCAAAAAGGTTGTCGAGGCCCTTGGTTGCAAGCTGGCCATTGTATAGCTCGGCTTCATGTTTGCAACAACATGGAAATGACCGTTTTAAGGAAAAGAGGATGCCCATTAGGGTGGCGGAAAGAGAGCTAATAATTTTACTCTGACCCCGTTTACACGCGCGGCATAACAAGTGATAATTCCCAAAATGATGCAAAAACCAGAGCTAAAACGGCTTAGGTTTGCCTTTTTAAAAGATCATTACGAACAAAATGACCCTGATATGCTGCAGCAGCATATCAGGGTCATAACCTTAAAATGAAGCTTCCAAAAATCCTAACCTTTTCTCTTGTCATGCCCCAGGATCTGATATAGTATGGCTGAAAAATATGATATTTCTATTACCTGGAAATGCAAAAGAAGAAATTTGTCAAGGAAAGGCAGCAAGAAGAGCTGCCAGACAACATATCGCCGAAGGCTAGGGTCACCACTGACTGGTCCCGTTTTCCCCAAAAAACCGACGCGGCATATTAAACGTTCGCTAAGAGAAAAAATGATGACAACAGGCATACTATTCAATAACAATCGCCACTGGGCCAAGCGCATGACCCAGGCGAATAGTCGTTTCTTTGAGGATCTTGCCCGTCAGCAGGCGCCCAAATATCTTTGGATCGGTTGTGCCGATAGCCGTGTCCCGGCAAACGAAATAGTAGGTCTGCTGCCTGGCGAGCTCTTCGTGCATCGCAATATAGCCAATTTGGTTATCCACACAGACATTAACTGCCTTTCGGTGCTCCAGTACGCCGTCGAAATACTTCTGGTCGAGCACGTAATCGTTTGTGGCCACTACGGATGCGGCGGAATCGAGGCGGCGGTTGAAGACAAGCGACATGGTCTTGTCGACAATTGGCTACGTCATGTGCGAGACGTGTACCTACGGCATCGCAAGCAATTAGAAAGAACGAAGGACAAGCACTCCCTTCTTCGTCGCTTATGTGAGTTCAACGTTAAAGAGCAGGTGTTAAACGTCGCAAACACCACTACGGTGCAAGATGCTTGGCGACGGGGACAGAACCTATTTGTTCATGGGTGGGTATACGACATTCACGATGGCCTACTCAAAGACCTTAGAGTTAGCATCAATAAGGATGACAGGCCAGCAAACCAACGTTTGCAGGCGGATTGTCCTTCCGCTTCGCTCCAGACCAACCGCTGAAACGCGCGTTAGGCCTCTCGCATGCCCTTTTAAAGCTTCCCGGCACCGATTCGTAGGCAGATTGCCCGTCACTGAAGTGAAGAGCCAATGGTTATATGAATCGGAGAACAACGACCGTTAGGTTTTGGTAGCAGTGCATCTTGGCGTCTTCGTGGCGGGCAAGTGCTGGGGCGAGCTCCCCTGGCCCCAGCTGTGGCTGCAACGATCTATGCATCCCCTCTACGCCCTGAAATCTGTGGACCTTCGGCCTTCGGGTACAGCACCGTCGGATGGGTGGACATCGCCATCGCTTCTCGGGTGGCTACTGGCTATTGCTCTCTGCTTTTTGGTAAAGTAGTGGGCGGTCGCGCTTCCAGTCGTTGCACTGCTGCCCGCAATGAGTTTTCTCCGATATGGACATATCGCGCACTGAGAGTTTCAGATCGGAATGGCCCAGCAAGCCCCCTGGACGGTATAAACACCGGTGCCATCAACGAGCCAGCTTGCGAAGGTGTGCCGTAAGGCATGAAAGTTCGCCCAAAACTTCTGGCCGTTATTCCCTGGTTAAAGAGTTTGCCTGCCACATTACAGCAGTCACTATATCCTGTAATGGGGCTTATTTTCGGTTCCATGTGCAGGGAATATGAGACTGTCAGGGGAGGCGAAGATGATTGTCTGCGGAAACTCTCCAGAGAATTCCCTTCAACGAGCTCAGAGAGAACCGATTACATCAGCGCCTCCAGAACGTGGCATCTTTGTCGGCGGATCGGGGCCTGCTCTTACCGGATATGAAAATTGCTCCCGCCAAACAGCCCGATCAAGCCGATAATAATCAAATATATTGCGACAATGTAGTTCAGCAGACGCGGCACAACCAGAATGAGAATGCCGGCAACCAACGATACCAGCGGGGTCAGGCTTAAATTCATGTTCATGTGTATCTCCTTCGGCGTTCAATGCCATGCTCAGCCTCTTGGCCGGCTCCTTGCCGGATGGTGCGCTTGCCCTTTTTCAGTTGACAAGTGTATCACAAGCGAACAGCTTGGAATAATTGGGTCAATCACCCCGTGCCGGCCCGGCTGCCGCACGTTCACGCATCAACTGATACAAAATTTCTCGAACTTTGCCGGGAAAGCGTACCTTTTTTGTTTCGTACCCTGCCTGTAAACTCTTATCCTGCTGCGATGGGGCTTATTTTCGGTTCTACGTGCTGGGAATACGAGATTGCCGGGAGGGCCGAATTCCTCTGAATGCACCAGTACTAAATCATGGGGGTTAAGTCGTAATGGCTTAACCCTTTTTTATTTCTCGGCTGATTTTCCCCCGCCTCTGTCCCATTTTTTTAGGTGTCAGGCCAGCACCTCGCAAGGTTCGGTGTTTCCAGACTCTCTAAGACAATCGGTCGACGACTAAATCCTGGTCGAAACTATCTTCCGTCGCATCCCTTCTGACAATCTCGATTTATCGTTCCAGGGGCGCACGGTCGATTTGCATTGTAATCCCATTGCGTGCAGTCCGGAGCTTGATCCCGTCGATCATCCCGTCGATCATAACGATCATCTCGTCGATCATCCCGTCGATCATAACGGTCATCCCGTCGATCATCCCGTCGGTCGCTACGAATATAATCCCGACGTTCATGTCCACCATAGCCATAGTCTCCATGGCGCTCTCGGGAGCATAAGACATTGCTCTGACAGGTCCGATATCGCCCACCGGATGCGTCATCGCAGTACGTCGCGTATCGCTGTCCAGGCTGACACACCGCCTGGTGGGTATTCAATCCGATGGCCGCACAAACTCCACCGGATCCAGGATTATACCTCGGCAAAACACTCCAAGACCCAGAGCATTCAGCCGCAATGGCAGCTGTTGACATAAGTAACAGCGCGGTTGCAAGAACGAGAGCGTTACACACTGCTTTTTTCATAGTCTTTCACCTTCTCTGTTTGTTCGGTTGTTGATGAGTATCGCGGTCTTTGTTGACCATATCATGATTCTCTCGATCATTGTATTCCTCTCCTCTCCGACGGATCCTGTCAATCGTTGAGGAGATGTTGTGTCACTCTTTCAGAGATTCTTAATTACCAACGGTCATTGTATCCGTCATGGCGATAAGGGCCACGGTTGTGGCGACGATGCCGATCATTTCTCCAATCATCCCTGTCCCGGCAGACTGTCTCGACTGTTTCACGGTAACGTCCATGCCGCTCCCTGACGACTACGATTTCCCGACAGACCTGCGCGGGACGGTAGTGATTCCTGCCTCTATAATACGGTCGATCTGAGTAATATCGTGGTGGCGGAGGTGAAGCAGGGTAGACGATAGGCTGGTGATAGACATATCCCCTGTCCATCTCATTGCCGACCACGTATCCCACCATACCGCCGATTGCCGTCCCGATAAGCAGTCCATTGACAGCGTGATCCCGGGCCTTGGCATGTGTTGCAAAAAGTCCTGTAAGCATTAAGGCGATAAGAACCATTTTCAGCGATCTCATTTGTGTTCCTCCATGATGGTTAAAGTAAAAGAGAGATGCTTTCTTTCTCCTTTTAATCCCGGAGACAGAGGAATAATAGAGGACATCAGGAGAAATAGGGTTCCAGGTAGCCTCATATCGGACCCCATGTCGGGTTCATGTCGGGTTCTATTGTTGCGTACGTACTACAATAATTGGGCATGTAAATAATTTTGTGTAAATGGCTTTGGTTTTTGTATTTCAATTTGCTCATTCATAGCAAGGTCCATTCATCGCTTCTTGCGTGTGGAAGGCATAGCATAAACTGCTGACGCAGCTACGGTTAATGCTCCGGTGTTCTCTACAGCACCCCCCGAACCGATTTACCGACCCGAAAAGTCGGAGTGAAGTCGAACCCACTCATCGACTGGTCCCGGCAAGGGAAGAAATATCACTCATCCCCCTCGGAATACGAGTTGTTGCGATTTATCACGAACGTTGATGCGCCAATACCACTAAGGCTTCACTTTCGGTTGTTTATCGACCTTGTCCTTTTCTTTCTGTTTATGCTTTTCACTGCTTTGCTTTTGAGTTTTTTCCTTGCCTTTTTTACCGCCCTTGTCTCCCATGGCCTTGCTCCTTTCTCAATGTCGCTTTCAGATTCCGTACAAAAGGTCTACTGTTTTGAAGCATCTTCAGTGTCCGAACGTTCCTTTTTACTCTAATGAAGCGTATACAAATCACCGGCATTTTTTGAGGCAGCGTGGCAAATACGTGCCCATGTTGGTTAACTTGGCCTCTATAAAAATGGAGCAGGATCACTTCCGGTTAGACGTCAAAATTAATTTTTAAAATGTCGACGACGTAGTCACGAACCATCGCTGCCATCGTTGTTCTTCAGAGAGAATTTAAGCATTAAAAGATTCTTTAGGCTTAATTTTTGGGGAGCTTTAATAAAGAGCCTTTCGGACGACGATTTCCTATCATATCAGGCCTTACTGTTATGTGGACTGTGTGAGCAGAGCCTGCTGCACGGCCCGGGGAGTGTTTGCTTTAAAAGCCGGCGGGTTGGCCCACAGTCAATCTTCCGGAACAGGCACTCCCCCAGAGGCGGTAAATGGTATCTCGCCTCTGGGGGAAAGGATTTTTAGGCCGTGCATGAGAGGTTATCACAAACAACCTAAACGTCCTTTTCTCGGCGAACTAGAGCCAAGATACTATTTTTCCGCAACTTTCTTGATTTGGCCGATTTTTTCTTGAACTTTCCCTTGTAAATTTTCGACTATGCCTTCGGCTTCCAAGTCGCGGTCCTTGACTACTTTCCCGACAACCTCCTTGACCTTACCTTTCACTTGGTGCATTTTGCCTTCTGCGTTGTCTTTTGTGCTTGATTTCATGGCACTTCCTCCTGGTTGATTGCGGTTTGAGTTCACTGTACTTGGATCTCTATATACGGCTTATTTTTGAGATCCCGCACAGGCGGCGACGAGCCGACTGTTTGAGTTGATCGTGTAGGACTCGATTCACTCGACGGTCATGTTGTTGACCACCATCCTTACGCCGCGAACGTCGTTCACGAGTTTGCTAGCCAAGTCCTTTTCAGCCGCGTTCCTGGCTTTGCCCCCCAACTTGACCACGCCTTCTTTCGTATCGATAGTGGTGCTAAGGGCGCTCGTTGAGCGATGATACAGCAACGTCGTTCTGACCAGACCAGTGATGGACGCATCATCAATCGTTTCGTCCATGGTTCCCATCTTTTGGCCCATCGTTTTTTCGCCTTCCTTCATTGTGCCAGTTGCCACTACCATCTCATTTTTAACGTCTTTAACACCTTCCACATCCTTGGCATACTCGGTCGTCAGGTCCTTTTGGGCCACGCTGGTGGCTTCGCCGCGCAAGGTGACGGTGCCATCATTGGCGATAACCTCAGTTTCGGTGGCATTCACGTTCTGATGAAACCAAAGTGTTGATTTCACTTTGCTCAAGAGCCACGCATTAGAGTTCATTGCAGGGACTTCGCCTTTTACTACCAGCTTGTTGTCGAAGCTTTTAACTCCGGGAATGCTCGCAACAGTCTCCCCGGCCAGTAATTTATGGGATTCTTCTAAAACGGTCCCGTTCAAGGTGACAACACCATCCTTGGACTGGATTTTAATGTCATCGCCATTGACGTACGTCTTGAACACATAAGAGTGTTTTAGGGATAATTCGATGCGGTCATCCGTCTCGGATGCGAACAGAGGGACGTTGATTAAAAACAAAGAGACCACAGCTATTATCAGTGCTAAACGATACGTTGCTTTAATCATGGCGCTTTTTCTCCTTTTTTTGAGGTACTTTTTTGAGTTGCCGGAATATTTTTCCCGAGCGACTCATTTTTTCAGAGAGCAGACAGGGCGAGATTTCTCTCAATATCCCCGTTGTCACGCCTCACCCCGAATGTGTATCTTTGGGCCAAGGCTAAATTTCTGCCGTCATTCACTCTTTTTTATAATTCAATTCTTGTGCCAGGTTTCTAACCCTCAACGCCATGTCACTCATCATTCTGATTTTTTTGGCATAATAAGATCACAAAGCATTTGCGGGGCTGTCATTCACCACCATTAAAAAGGGTCATATTTAACCTGTGGCCATATCTGACCTTTTTCGGTTTCCTTGGTAGTATGGCTGGCGGAAGCTAAGGGCAGCTTGGAAATGATATTGCCCACCCGCCACGGGCTGCGCAGCAGTATGCACCGAGTGCGGTCTTCAGCGGCTTTGACTTCTCATGACATTATTTTCGCTGCTGGTTTTCCCCACCTCCCTGGTCTTTCGTCCTAAGCTGCGTCGGATTCTCCTTTGTAACCAATATCTTCAGCACCAGTATGTTCCAGTATGTCCTTAGCTTTATTTTTCCAATCTCTGTCGTCGGCGTGGATAGAAAGGAGAATTCCGCCTTTCTTGATCCGCCCTTCATAGAGGTTCGCTTCATACTCGGGAATACCCATGCCAATCAGCGCTCCGGCTATGCCGCCGACCAATCCTCCAGTGCCGGCTCCAGCAAGGGCAGCCATGATGGGACCTGCCGCAATGAACGGTCCAAGACCCGGGATGGCCAATAAACCAATACCCATCAGCCACCCCAAAGCGCCGCCAACAACCGCACCGGCTCCGGCTCCTGTCGCTGCCCCTTCAGGCGCCTTGGTTTCCTTCTCAACCGCGAATTCTTTGGTCCCTCCACTCTCAGGGAGCAGCACCGAGATGTCCGCGTTACGAAAGCCTGCATCTTTCAATTCTTGGACCGCCCGTTCAACCATCGTCCGACGCGGATAGATTCCATAAACTGCTATGTTTTTAGAAGCCATAATTTGATCTCCCTTGGTTTGTTTACGAGTCTCATTGAGGCGCGATTTCAATTTCGCTTGTAATTTTATCGCTTCCGGCTATCTGGGCTGCCATCTCTTCGATAACCTTTTTTTCTTCCTCAGATCTGACAGGGCCTTTCAATGTAACCATTCCACCGGCCGTAATGATTTTCACATTGTGGGCATACGTTGACAGTGAATTATCATCGACAATGGCTTGGCGGATTTCTTTTGTAATCTCAAGATCCTGTTTTGTTTCGCCTTGTTGCTGCGCGGTGACTTCTTTTTGGGACGGGCCTTCTTTGTTGATTCCAGTATTGTCGGCCGACTGGGCCAAACAAGCCCCGGGGATGTTGATAACGAATACCCCTGATAAGAACAATGCCTTGAAAAATAGTGTCTTTTTAGCCATACGCATCACCTCTTTTTTTACATTAGGACTGAATGCCTTTTAACAGTTAAAAACTCACTTCTTTCTTCTCCTTATTCTTTTGAGTCAGTGAGTATTTTTCGCAGCAGAACCGCCTCAGGTGCAGCCACGCAGGAGATATAGCACCACGAGGACCGGGATCGGGATTCCCAAGGCCCAAAGCAAAATCCAGCCTATCTTTCCTTCTTCATTGTTCAGCATAACGATCCTCCTTTTCTTTCAGACATGGAACATTTCCAATTTTTTTTGGCTAACTCTTGCCGGTACCGGAACGGTTTAACGGAAAAACGCCAGAGCAATGTCTGAGAGCACCTTGACCACGGGTTGTGTATCCTTGGTCCGAAACAAATTTTCTTTCCGTTATCCACTTCTTAATTCAATTCTTATGCCAGGTTTGTTTCCCTCAACATCACTTCATCCATCAATCTGATTTTTATGAATAATTACCTCAAATACCATTGGCATGATTGTCATTGGCAGCCATACGAAAAGGGTCATACTTAACCGGTGGTCATATATGACCCTTTTTTCTGTTTGCAGTTGGCTGGGAAAATGGGCACCAAATGTGGAAATATTTTATCCGACAGGATGTGTTATTCCATTTCCACCATCAAGATGAGAACGCGAAGGCAAGCGAGCAGCGGCAAGACAGCACATAAAAGTACGGCGAAGGAACCGCACAGCGCAGACGATTCAGTTCAATCCCCCCTTGAGGGGGACAAATAACGCTTGATTTGGAATGGGAATGAGCCTTAAAAAAGCGGGGATTTGGGAACTGCCGGTTCGATTGCTGAACGCACCAGCGAATGAAGTGCGCGATGAGCTGATTGAAGAATGTTCTAACTGTCCATCAGGGTCTCAAGGATCCTTTGCAAGGGCAAGGAGAAAGAGGTCAACCACGAGGTCGAAGTGGCTGAGCTTCACTGCCGGATCGGCAAGCTTAGGAGCCGTTACGAAATAACTCGTCCATTATTCATATTTTCGTGACGACGGCCATGGATGGCCACGTGTCGCCCGCTCCAAGGATGGATGAAGAGCGACCGGCTCCTTATGCCGTTCCCGGCAATTCTTTGGCCCAGTTATTTTTTAACAACGGCTTAAGGTCGAGAACGTTTTTTTGTCACATCTGCCCGGAATCAGACATTACCGGGTTGCAAGCCGGCAACTTGCGGATTTCAGGTCATGAGCAGCGGCATTCTCTTAAGAGCATCTCGATTCCCCGTAAGGGGAGATCGACCGAGTCGGAGCGGTTGTTCAACTCGTATCCGAGTTCGTGCACCACTTTCTGAATCATGAAGCAGCGCAACATGATCGCAAGTTCTGTCCTGTCCGCCGGAATCAGCGGAGAGTTTTTCAGCGCGTGCAGGTAGGCTTTCAGGTATGAACCGCTGACATAGGTGTACCACGCCTCCAGCCAAGGTTCGAGCAGTAGGATGTCTTCAGGATAACTGGCGCCATGATGAACCAGCGTGGTCATGGTAGCATAGTGGAAGGAGTGGATCATACTGGCTACATCCCGCAATGGCGAGCGTTTCAGGCGTCGTTCGCTGAGAGAATGGGACGGTACCCCCTCGAAATCAATGATGACGAAATCCTTGCCGGTGAAAAGCGCCTGGCCCAGATGAAAATCGCCGTGAATCCTGCACTTCATGGCGGCAAGCCGCCGGCCGGTAATTTTCTGCTGATAGGCAATGATCTCCTTTTCGGCGGCCAGAATCAAGGTGGCCCGGCGCTGTACATCGTCAGGCAGACGCTCGAGGTTTTCCTTCAGTACCTGGAAGTTTCTCCGTATAAGTCCTCGCATGGACTGGAAGATGGAACGCTGATAGAGGGTCGAAAACGCTTCCATTTTCCAGGCGCTATCCGTTGAGCTGGAGGCCAGCGCCCGGTGCATCTCGGCAGTGCGCCTGCCAAGCAGCAGGGCCATCTCCAGGTGCAGCCCGCGGACGAGATCCCTAAATTGATTCGGGATGCCGCTGTCGACCACTTCCAGGAGTGTCGGGAGGTGAGCCGGAAGTTTTGGCAGCTCCTGTTTGTGTGACAGCAGATGCTCTACAAATTGGCTAAGGCTGGTCAGGGTGCTCCGCCAGGCATCGCCATGACAGGAGATGTAGGTCTGCAGGACACCGAGATCATATACCCGGCCTCCGGCAGTACGGTATTCGACCCCTCCCGCATAGGACGGCACATTCCGGAATCGTTTATTCCCGGCGAGAAACCGGAGGATTTCAGGCTCTGGATTGATTCCGTCCTGCAGCTTCCGGTACATTTTGAACAGCAGCCGTTCACCGTACATAGTGCTGGTGTTATTCTGCTCGACAGTCGCAACCCTGCTGGGAAACAATTCTGCCCTGGGCGGAGAGATTTTCGTAACACCTCCGCCCCTCAGCCCCAACAGTTCGGAGCCGTTTGTACCATGCACCTTGGCACGGTTACTCATCAGCTCCAGAAGGAGCCCTCGGAATTCCTCGAAGTAGATCGCATCGCAGAGAACACCTTCAACATCTCCAAGCGAGAGACTCGTTATGCTTGCCAGCGGATGTCGGTCGGTCAGAGCCTGCAACCGTTCGTTGGAAATCCAGGTCATGGGGATCAGATAGGTCTCGGGGTCATGCTCGGTGTAGGTGACCTGGAGGAAGGTCAGCAAAAACAGCTGATCATCCTGTTTCAGACGGCAGCTGTCGATAACGCTGATCTGGCTGATGACCCGCCCCTTACCGCAAAACCAAAAGACGCGCTGCAGATAATGGGGCATGACGATGCTGCATAAACGTTCTCCTGCTCTGCCTTTCAGTACGTCCCACCAGGGATGTCCCTCCTTCAGCATAAATTTCTGGCCGTCCTCGCCGGGTTCGGTCCGCGCTTCGGTGTTCCGCAGCACAAACCAGAAAGAGTCATAAGGTCCCATGGTAAAGTGGTATCGTGCTTCCTGGATCATGGGAAAGCGGTTGCGGCTGAAGACCTCTTCGGGGACCATGCCTGCGTAGCGAAAAAGATCGACGGAGACCGTCTGAGAGAAACGCGAGAGATTGATAACAACCAGAATTTTTTCATCCTCAAAGCTGCGGATGAAGGTCAAAACCTTGGGGTTGTCTGACGCCAGCATTTCCAGGCTGCCGCAGCTGAATGCCTTGAAACGCTTGCGCATGGCGATCGTGCGACGCATCCACCAGAGCAGGGACGACGGATTGCGCTCCTGATTCTCCACGTTGATTGATTCATAGTGATATTCCGCTTCAATTATGACCGGCATAAACAGCTTCTGGGGGCTGGCCTTGGAAAAGCCGGCGTTCCGGTCCGGATTCCACTGCATCGGGGTACGTACACCGTTCCGATCGCCCAGGAAGTAGTTGTCGCCCATGCCGATTTCATCACCGTAGTAGATGATGGGGGTTCCCGGCAGGGAGAAGAGCAGGATGTTCATCAGCTCGATCTTGCGGTGATTGTTCTCCATCAGAGGAGCCAGACGGCGACGGATGCCGAGATTGATGCGGGCCCGCGGATCAGAGGCATACACCCGGTACATATAGTCCCGCTCCTCATCGGTCACCATCTCCAGGGTCAACTCATCATGGTTGCGCAGGAATATGGCCCACTGGCACCCCTCCGGGATGGCCGGCGTCTGATCGAGGATGTCGACGATCGGGAAGCGGTCTTCCATCTCGATGGCCATGAACATGCGCGGCATGAGCGGGAAATGGAAGGCCATGTTGCTTTCGTCTCCGTCACCGAAATAGGCGGCGGCATCTTCCGGCCACTGGTTCGCCTCTGAAAGCAGCATGCGGTTTTTGAAGGAGCTGTCCAGATGGGCCCGCAGTTTCTTGAGGAAGGCATGGGTTTCGGGAAGATTTTCACAATTGGTCCCCTTCCGCTCGAACAGGTAGGGAACGGCGTCGAGACGGACGCCGTCAACCCCCAGACGCATCCAGAAGTCGATCACCCGCAGCATTTCGGACTGAACCTTCGGATTTTCGAAGTTGAGGTCCGGCTGATGGGAATAGAAACGGTGCCAGTAGTAGGCCTTGGCAACCGGGTCATAGTTCCAGTTGGAAATTTCGAAATCCTGGAAGATGATCCGCGCTTCACGGTACTTTTCGGGCGTGTCGCTCCAGACATAGAAGTCCCGGTACACGGATCCCGGTTTGGCCAGGCGGGCGCGCTGGAACCAGGGGTGCTGGTCCGAAGTGTGATTGAGCACCAGTTCGGTGATCACCCGGATGCCGCGACTGTGGGCGGCGCGAAGCAACTGCTTGAACTCGCGCAGGGTGTTGTAGCTGGGGTTGACGTTATAGTAGTCGGCGATGTCGTAGCCGTCATCCCGCTGCGGAGAGGGATAGAAGGGGAGCATCCAGATCGCCGTAATTCCGAGCTGCTGCAGGTAGTCAAGCTTGCCGATCAGACCGCGGAAATCTCCGATTCCGTCAGCATCGGAGTCGGCGAAGGCCTTGATGTGCACCTGGTAAATAATGGCATCCCTGTACCAGAAGGGATTGTCCTCAAGGACAGAATCTTCATGAATCATAGGTTTTTTCTCCATGTTGTGCTCTGCCGTAGCGCTCCAACTGGCTCCGTACCGAAGCGGCCAAATCTCGTGGAAGCATGTCCCAGGTAAAGCGCCACTCCCAGTTGCCGAAGGCGGTTCCGGGAATATTCATGCGTGCCTCGCTGCCCAGTTTCAGTATATCCTGAAACGGTATGATGACCGTATCAGCGACTGACATCAGCGCGGTGCGCATCAGATCGCCGACGCAGTCATCCCCTGCAGTGCCCAGATACGTGTTCATCTCACAGCGCTCCGCATCCGAAATGGAATCATACCAGCCTCTGGTAGTGTCGTTATCGTGGGTGCCGGTATAGACAACCCCATGTTTAACGTGGTAATGCGGAAAGTACTGAACGGATGGTTCGGAGTCAAAGGCAAACTGCAGGATCTTCATGCCGGGGAAGTTGAAGCGGTCGCGCAGCGCCAGTACCTCGGGGGTGATCACCCCCAGATCCTCCGCAATGATCGGAAGTGAACCCAGGGCAGACTGGAGGGCATCAAACAGGCTCTCTCCCGGCCCTTTAACCCAGACCCCTTTTTGGGCCGTCTTCGCCTTTGCCGATACATGCCAGGCAGCCTCAAATCCACGG
>JANOIV010000045.1:0-18216 GCA_031407875.1 Desulfobulbaceae bacterium
CAGCCCGGTCGCCGTATGCCCCCGGAACGACGTTCGCCGGTCCGGGGTCATGCGGCAGGGCATGTCTAATCATCCTCCGAAACGGTGAATGAGCGCTTTGCAAAATAGTTGCGGGCCTGCTACAGCGGTCGCCGGGCAAACTGCTCCTTGAGCTTGTTTTTCAGCAGTTTGCCGCTGGCGCTTCTGGGCAGGCTTTCCACCCAGAAAACCTTCTGAGGCACTTTGTATCCGGCAAGTTCCTTTCTGCAGAAAGACCTGAGTTCATCTTCGCTGACCTGCGCGCCGTGCTTTTTCACCACGAAGGCGGTAACCGCTTCACCCCATTTTTCATGCTGGATGCCGATTACCGCCACCTGGCCGACGGCCGGGTGCTTGTAGAGGACATTCTCCACCTCGGCCGGGAACACATTTTCGCCGCCGGTGATGATCATTTCCGTTTTCCTGCCGTCAACATAGATGTAGCCGTACTCGTCTAGATGTACTGTGCGTGGGGGGAGAGAGGAGTGTTATCCGGTTCAGGGTGGCCGCCCTGACAGGGAGATGGCGTTGCAGGGCAAAACCGAGAGGATACCCGAAGGTTTATCAGCGAAGTTGATTGAGAGAACAGGATGGGTTGCGGGGAATCAGGGGTGATATGGTGATGCAGCAGTAACAATGGGTGGCAAAGAGGTAAACAGTGGGTTACCAGGACCAGATCCTGCAAGTCGTCAAACCGGCTATCGGCAAAGTCAGGAAGGCCGGGATCCCTGCTGCAGTTCCGGAGTGGGCACATTCCTCCCCGCTGAGAAGGCTCTGGATAGGCGATTGCGGGGTTCATACACAGCCCGGTTGGTTCCGCCTGGAGACATGAACATGGAAATCACCGGCATTTTCGTTGAGTTGGATTATTAAAAATGAAGCATAGTATTTATAAAAATTTCTTCAAAAGCAAAAGGCAGACCTGCCCCCTTCCTCAGGCGATGCATCCTGGCGCCTCCATTTCGCAGCTACCGGTCGTGTTGAGTCTGAGTCGAAGATCACCGGATCCTGACCGACCTCGACCTCGCCGTACCTGAGGGCGCCGGCGCGTTCATAGACGTGCAGGACAGCACCGGTAGCGGTCTGTTGTGTGTCGACAAGCCGGAAGCTTCACGGGATCGTGCCTTCACCGAACAGGCGCTTGCCTGTACCGAGAACTACGGGAAACAGCCAGAGGCGCAGCGTATCGATGAGATCGTGCCTGAGCAGGATCTGGAGAAGGTTGCCGCTGCCGTGGACCTGAATCTCGCCGCCCTCTTGAGCCTTAATCTTCGCGACCTCCCCGGCGACGTCGCCCTTGAGCAAGGTGGAGTTGCTCCAGTCAACCTTAGCGAGCGTCCGCGAAGCGACGAACTTCGGCCGAGTATTGAGCGCCGTGGCAATCTCGTCGGCCGGGTCGGTGGCCTTCGGCCAGTAGGCGGCGAAGATTTCATACGTCTTGCGACCGAGGAGGAAGGCGTCGGCACGCTTGGTCCACTCGGTCATGATCGCGCTGAATTTCTCGTCGAAAAAGGGGACGAGCCAGCCGCCGTGCCGGAAGCCGCCGTCCCGGTCCTCATCGGGACCACCGGGCGCCTGCATGACGCCGTCCAAAGTGAGAAAAGTGCCTGCAACCAGTTTTCTCATGTTCTTCATCTCCTCACTTTTGATTAAAATTACAGGCTTATTGGGTGAATTGGTTTGTTAAAGCCAGGCAATGTATGCCAATAAATTTAGCCAAAAGCCAAAAGAAGACTTGACCCCTTTTTCTAATCCTTTTTTCTTGGCATATCTGGTTGTTGCATTGTTGATATTAAGTATTTTTTCTTTGATTGCTCGTTAAAAGACAACGGAAGACCTGACCCCATACCGAAAACCCCATTCCGCCCTCCGTACCTTACTTTTCATGAGTTTTTTTGTTTGGCCAGGCGGTTCGCGCCTCTGTGATCGGCTCTCAGGGAAACGGCCACCCCGGTTGCCAGGATCGCTAATACGACCGTCAGCAGATACAGGTTAAAGTGCTTCCCGAGTGCAAGCTTCAACCATTCGGCAAGCAGCATCTTTACGCCAACGACCATCAGGACGAGGGCGAGCGAGACCTTGAGGTACCGGAACTTCTTCACCATCCCGGACAGCGCAAAATAGAGCGATCGGAGACCGAGGATGGCAAACACATTGCTGGTGAAGACAAGGAAAGGATCGCTCGTGATGGCAAATATGGCCGGGATAGAGTCCACTGCAAAGATCAGATCCGTCGATTCGACCATGACGAGGGCCAGCGCCAGCGGCGTCAGAAGCAGCGTTCCCGGCCGAGCCTTGTCCACGACCTCATCCGGCATAATGGGCGCACCTGGGACTTCGCCCTCGTATGAGGCTGGCGTACCGGTACGAACGATGAAGTGCTCACCGTGAAATCTGGCGGTCACCGGAAAAATGGACCGCGTCATCCGAACGACGAGGTTCTTGTTCGGGTCGGTGGGTTTCGTCTTGAGGAACAGCATTTTGATCGCCGTCAGGATAAGGAAGACTGCAAAGAGGTACAGGACCCAGTGGAACTCCGCGATGAGCTGCGCCCCTAGAGCGATCATCACACCGCGTAGGAACAGGGCGCCAAGGATGCCCCAAAATAGCACACGGTGTTGGTAGAGCGGCGGTACCGCAAAAAAGCTGAATATCATGGAGATTACAAAAATGTTGTCTACGCTGAGCGACTTCTCGACGACGTAGCCGGTCAGGTACTTCTCCACCGCCATTGCACCGTCGTTTAACAGTCCGTCGACCGCGTCCACTACGGTGCCAAGACCGAACCATCTCCCCTCATAAGCGAAATACACGAACACTGCAAAAATGGAGCCCATGGCGAGCCAAACGGCTGACCAGCCGATGGCCTCCTTCACGCTGACGACATGGGCTTTGCGGTGAAAGACGCCCAGGTCCAGTCCCAACATCAGTAGGACAAATGCGATAAATGCTATCCAAATCGAAATCAAGCGAAGATTGCCCTCTTGTGGATTTGCAGGGTCTAATGCCGGACTTTTCACCTAATAGCCAACTTCGTGGCCTATCCGGCAATAGGGAGAATAGGGGTCAAGTCTGCCTTTAGCTTTTACTATTGGTTTCAAGGAATACATGTCACTTATTCCCGCAACCAACCAGACCAATAACATGATAATAAATAGAGGATTGCCTCTGGACATCACGAAGTATCGGCAATCAAAAATGAATCCAAACCGACCAGTGCCAAACGGGGCGGTTTTGCAGGTTATCGCAGGTATCTCAGGGCAAGGAGGATAAAATCATCCGGGCTGCATACGCATCACCGGAAAATCAGCCTCCATCCGCAAGGTGTGCACATCGATTCTCCCTGCATTTCGGGGCGCTATCAACAGGGCATCAATACTTTCCTGGAAGAATAAAGAAAAAGGGCAGGAAACGCCAAGATGCACGTCCCCTACCCTGCTCCATGCCGGATCAGAAGCGATAGGTGGTTATCAGGTAGGCCTGATGCACTTCGTAATCTCTGTCGAGTCCGGCCCCGGTGAGGAAAAATCCCGAGGTGGCGAACCTGTAGTTGCTGTACTTCCAATCATCCAGGTTCGACTTCTCGTATCCATAGCCCAGCGTTACCGACCATTGCTCGTCAAGATCATAGATGCCTTTGACCCCGGCCCGTGACTTGTAGTAGTCGTCGGCCTCGGTGACCGTTCCCAAAGGTGCGCCGATGGACGCAGCGCGGACAAAGTCGATATTGCCGTCGATCACCTGGTAGTCAACGTTGAATACCATCTCCAGTTTTGCCATTACCGGTACGTTCAGGCTGGCGCCGACAACAAAGAAGTCATAACTGGTTTCCTGGCTCCAGTTGAAGTTGTTGGCATCCTGCGGGGCAAACGGATTGGCGCTGCCCGGGTTGAAGCGACGGGAATCGAAGTCGCTCTCGGTGTATTCGTAGCCGGTGAATGCATTCAGGCGGGCTTTCCTCGGCAATTGATAGTTTGCGTCGACATAGATTTCATGCCGAAAATCCTCCTGCACCCCGAACATGGTTGCATCGTAATCGTCGAACATGATGCCATAGCTCAGGCCCAGGGCCAGCCTCTCCTGGGGATTGGCTTCAAAGGCCATTTTGGCCTTATAGCGGTCCTTGGTGGCGTAATCCGCGCGGGTGAAAAACTGGTTGATCAGACCGTCACCTTCCAGGGTCTCCTCGTCGAAGTCGGTGTCGGAATTCCGGTTCAGGTATTCCAGCCGGAACTTGCTGCTCACCCAGTCCATCGAGGTGTTCTTCAATTCCGCGAAGAGCAGGTTGTCCAGGGTCGTTTCGGCGTCTTCCCTGGTGCGGTCGGTAAATGTCAATTCGTAGCCGCCGGTGAGTTTATTGACCTTGCTCAACCGGTAATTAGCGTCGAGACCGCCCTGATGCTTGTCGTACTCGAACAGGCGACCGGAGCGGATTTCATCGGTGACAATGACAATCTCATCCGATTTGTTGTCGCGATCGACGTAGTTGTAGAACAGCCGGGTGTCGAGCATATTGCTCCACCGCGAAGTGAGGACTGCACTCCCCCGGAGATAGCGCACATCGCCGTCAAAGGTGTTGTCGGCAAATGGCGACACTATCCGTAAGAATTTAGTAAAATCGGTCTCGCTGGCGTTGGCGTTGTAGGCCGCCTTCACCGCCAGGAGGCTGTCCGGCGACAGCCGCTGGGTCAGCCGGCCACTGAAGTTGTAGCTGTAGTTGTCGTTCGGAGTGCTGTATTCCTCCAGGTCGATCCCGTTGAAGGTGGACAGGAAAAGGAATCGGGTCAAAGGGATGGGGGTCAGGTCTTGTAAAATCATTTTTCCCCCTTGGTGCTCACCACTTTGCTGACTGTTGTATAGTGAACACCGAGACAATCTCCAATTTCTTTCAGGGGATAGCCGTGCGTGAGATGTGATTCCACAATTCTCTGATTGCGCAAAATAGTTTTTCACCATCCGGAATATCCGCAAACAACCGCGTCAGCGGAGGACGCCCCGGATAGCGCTGGATGTGAGGAATTATTTTCACCCCTTGCTTATCATCGAGAAGCGCCTGCATACGAATGATGAATTTTTCACTTCCCAGGAATATCTGGCCGACAAGTTTTCTCCATGGTTGGTCGTGTTTCACTATGTCATCAGTAACAAATGTTTGATATCTCTGCCGATCAGTCGCTTTCTTATCCGAAAATTACCCCAAAACCCAATCGATAATCAAATACTCCGGTGGATTGCCAGGTACATAGGCTGTACTCGTATAGCTGCTCCATTTCCATTCGCTCGGTTTTGACACCATGCCGGCACGCACCGGATTGAGAACCACATAGCGGCATAATGATTGTCGAGCAGACAATAAGCATGACAAAGCCAGTAGTACTTTTGAGCGGTGTCCGCCATGATGTCGAGAAACTTCCTGCGACCCAAATCCGAAAGAAATATATCCGCCCGGCCATTTCCTCGGGAAGTGTCACGGTACACAGCACCTGGATATTCAACTCGTAAGGGTCGTGACAAGTTTTTATCAGGCATTCGAAATAATATATTTCAAGACCTGACCCGACCTTGTTTGACCCCATCTTGTTGCATCTTTCTGCGAACGAAACGTCAGGACGCAGAAAACTTGCGTGTCGACGGTTCATCGACAGAGGCAAGATCTTTGCAAAAAGGCCGGAGTTACTTAGAATGTGTAAACCAATCTGCTACGTATGTCTGTAGCGTCTTTAACATTATTTTCATAATCAAGGACGGAGAAATCAACGGCGATACTCCAGTTCTCGTAAACTCCCGACAAGTTATATGCCAGGTTAAGGGTATATTCATCGAGATCGGCATTGTCGATTGGGTTATCAAACCTGGTAAACCGTAATTTGGAGGTAATAGATTTTTCGTAATTATACCCTACACCGGCCTGGTAGGAATCCGTTCCGGCTTCAAAGGCCGGCGCTCCAGCTGTTTTGGTGGTATCGGTATAGTTATAATATGCCCCTTGCCCGAGACCTCTGTAGACCCTGGCGTCCCCGGCCGAACCGCCGGCCGTGGTGAAGCCGCCGAAGAGATCGATCCCGACCACATTCAGACCGGCCCTGAATCCCACCAGATAGTTATCATCGTTGGTCGAATCTTCATAGCTTGTATAAAAATACTGACCTGCAGCATACGGCTTGGTGTTCAACTCGGCAAAGGTATATTTGGCATCCGCATATAACCCGGCAACCGCATCGAAGACATCGGTATACTGAGCTTGAACGGCAAGATTTTTCAGGGAGGAATTCTTCAGATACAACGACAGGACCCCGTCCTCCCCGACATCGTAGAAATCTCCCGGCTTGCCGCTGCCATTCTCCTCAAAATCAACAAAGAAATTGTCGGCATAACTCGATTCGTCCGTCCGGGTCTGATATTTTCTGACCCAGCCGACACTGACGGTCGTATCCGGAAGGTCGGTGTTTGTTAAGAAATAGCCCTCGAAAGATTCCTTTATAAGCCTGGACCCCGAGTTCGCAATTAAGGGGAGGTTGATATGCTGCCTGCCGCCTTTGAATCTGGTCTTATCCAGATCATACTGTAGATATGCCTCCGACATGACTGCACCCTCGGAATCCATACTTCCTTTGGTCACATCGCTGTCATCATCTTTATAGCCGATGAACGCCGCCTGGAACTCGCCGCCCAACCGCAGGCCATACAATTTCCCCGTCACATACTCCAAGTTACCGCCGTTGGCCCAGATATTGCTATCCTCTTTGGTATCGGTGTCGAAGGTTTCGGCATAATAAAAGCTTTTCAGGTTGCCGCTGATCTTGCCTTTTTCAAATGCCTCGCGCAACGTAGTCGCATCATCCGTGGCAAAGGCAGTTGAGGTGATGCCAATCGCAAAAATGGATCCGGTTACAACAACTCTCTTCAATGTTCCCATCACTCCTCCCTTTTCTGAACCCCTCTGTTTTTTGTAGCCAAAAGGAACATCAAATACCTGCAAATGAGGCGAGGGGGGAATCCTCTTTCAGTAACAGGCAACCTGTTACGATGCAGAACCGGTTCTATAACCCAGTGGTATTTTCCGTTGCAATCCAGCTTGACAACCTGAAACTTCCATCTGCAAAAGCCGGGGTTATTGTAATACCCAGCGACCGTCGTCGTCCCGACAGGCGGTCGCCAGGGTCGTTTCTCTTCTTCCATCGATAATACTTTCAATTTCCGCAGTTCGACAGATTCCAGCCTCAGTCCGCCCCACCGCCCCGCGGGGTCACACTATGCATATGTCCGCTGTCAGGGTTTCTCCAGGAAGTGGACTCTCCCGAGATTCCCCGTTCATACACCAGACCGAGTTGCCGGCTGCCATTTTATCCATCTCGTTGCCGACGATATAGCCCACCATGGTGCCTACGGCGGCACCTATGAGGGTTGCACCGGTGTTCCGGCCGATGGCCTGACCGACTATAGCCCCTCGGCCGCTCCCATTCCGGCTCCGGATTGAGCCCTGTTGAATTGACCACTGCAGGAACTGAGTGCCGACACGAAGAAACATAGAACCAGAATTCTGATCAGAGTATTCATTATTTTTTATATTTTGTCAAAATTGCTTTTATTAACATTATGGTTGCGCCGATTGCTGCCCTATTTCTTATCAGAAATAAAACCCGTTACTCCTTCCCACACTTCAACAGAGGGCATGTACGAGGTATGGGAAGGGTAACGGGGATATCAATGCATCCCCCCACCCATGCCACCGCCATAATAATGGCTGGAGTTTGCACCAACATAGATTGACTGCGAATATGCCAGATACGGCGTCCCCACATAGACAGCAGGGTAGAGCGGCCTTTTGTAAACCGGGGCATAGCCATAGCTGGAATGATGCATGTTATATCCGCGACCACAGGAACTGACTGCCAACGCCAACATAGATAAAAGCAAAACATTACGTATCGTATTCATATTCTGTTGATTTCCTCATTTTGAAACCTCATTGAGTGGGACGCAATGCATCCCCCCCGCCACCTCTGTTACGATAGTGAATCCCGCTGTCATTCCATAACAGAAGGCTTCTTTGCAGTAAGTGGACCACTTGCCAGATTTCTTGAGAATAATTCGAATAATGCCAAGAAAACATGACATTACGTCACGAACACAGTCAAGGAGAGAATCAACTCTTCCTCTCGATGTACAGAATGGGGTTCTAAGCCCAAACCAGCGGAATTTGTCCAGCACCCATAAATCAATACCTGTGAGTTAACGTTCCAGCAGCTTTTTCCCATCTTGGCGGAGTGTACCATCTGGACCGAGATGTCGATACAGTGTCTGGCGAGTGATTCCCAACTCCTTGCACAGATCGCTTACAACCGTGCTTTTTTGACTCATGGCACCCATAGCCAAACGTAATTTGGTCGGGGTCATCTTATACTGCCCGCCCCCACAGCGTCCCCTTGCACGAGCCGACGCCAATCCTACCTTGGTGCGCTCAGAAACCAGAGCCCGTTCAAATTCGGCCAGTGCAGCGAAGATACCAAAAACCAGTTTTCCTTCTGGCGTTGTCGTGTTGATTGACGCACCATGCCCGGTCAACACTTGAAAGCCAACACCTCTGTTTGTAAGCTCATATACCGTATTAACGAGATGACGGAGATTTCGACCAAGGCGATCAAGTTTCCATACGATAAGCGTATCGCTTTCCCGTAGCGCTTTCAAGCAGGAGGTGAGTCCGGGCCGTGCATCCAACCCTCCCGATGCCAAGTCTTCATAAATGTGTTCTGGATTAATTCCTGCTGCCAGCAAGGCATCACGTTGCATGTCTAAAACCTGCGAACCATCCGCTTTAGAAACCCGCATATATCCAATGAGCATGTGTCATCCGAACGAACGTTTGTGTGACAAAAGATAAATCAAACTTTTGTGTACAAAAATATGTCACTTTGTTAGTTATATTGTCAATGTATCATGGACCATAGAAAATGATAACCATATTACACGGCATTGGCGTATTTAATTATTTTCAAGGGTATGTCACATGCGTGGTGACCGTAACAGGCGACTGACCATTCTCTCAGAGGCTGAGAAGCTCGCGCTCTACGGCCTACCCGATTTCGACGACTTTCAGCGCGCCACTCATCCATCCGCCTGTATTCGTCATCATTAAGCTCCTTTGGTTGACATTCGATCAAGCTCACCACCGGGCAAACACAAACGTGAACGCAGGCAGTAGCGTCATTTTGAAGTAGCGGACACAGGCCGGCGCCAAGCACCAACACCTACCGGCCCGTGTTCCGTTTACAACCAAAGCCCGGGGCCAACGCCGAAAAAGCTAGCGTAAAAATTGATGTAACAAATTGTTTTCATAACAGTTTGAAATCATCAACGAAGTTGGGTATAGCCCCCTTACATGAATCACCTCGGGTGAGGGTCCGGCTCATGTGACCGGATCCCGGTTTATGTTTCTACATGGGAGGGGGGAAGCAAGATTATTGCTTCATCATATTTTGGCCATCCATCATCATCTTCTTGCCGTCCATCATCATTTTGTCACCCGGCATCACATCACCAGGTTTCATCATTCCCTTCTTCATCATATCGTCCATCATCATCTTCTGGCCGTCCATCATCATTTTTGAACCATCCATCATCATCTTTTGGCCATCCATCATTTTATCGCCCGACATCATATTTTGGCCATCCATCATCATCTTCTTGCCGTCCATCATCATTTTGTCACCCGGCATCATATCACCAGGTTTCATCATTCCCTTCTTCATCATATCGTCCATCATCATCTTCTGGCCGTCCATCATCATCTTCGAACTATCCATCATCATCTTTTGGCCATCCATCATATTTTTTCCCATTTCTGCCGCTTGCGCAAATCCAGAAAAAAGGAAGACGCTAATAGCCGAAAGAACGAGCAAAATGCCTCCAAAACCTCTTATTTGCCTTTTCATAAACAATCTCCTTTTCAATAATTGCAAACTCGTTTTTTAAGCCTCTGACTCTCGGAGAACCGCATCAAGCAGGCCAATCCACCTCAAGAAAAAAGGCCTTCACAATGGACACAGGACACACTCCTAACCATATTTCATTTGCCCCTCCTATGTATGATGTCGGTCATGATCGGTTTATCTGGCAAAGAGCGGAGTAGCAGCTGACCTAGGAGCTGTTATGAAATAACTTGGCCATATATTCCATTTTGTTACAGCTCCTTATGCCGTGTTTGGCATTTATCTGGCCATGTTATTAGCTCAGGCGCGACCACGCACCAGACGCCCTCACCCCCTCCCAAGGTGATGAAATTCGATGCTCTGTTCCATCAAACCATGCATCATCTCTGATTTTCATTTTATGGCACACTATCATATCTCCTATCATTCCCTTCAAGCCAGCCTGGCCAGATCAATATTACCCAAATCGTACAGGCGCATTAGCAGATCAAACACTTGGTTCCACCGAGGCAACAGAAGGCTTGTTCTATGTTGCCTGCAAAACTGTATGAGAGCAACAGATTCTGCCGAACACTACCCCTTCGACCACCACGGGAGTTTGCTGGACATTACGTCTGGCGAAAGGTTATGTTGCCTCTGGTTATCCAGGTCGCCAATTCTTTAAAATGTTCGACAAATCGGAGAGATATCAATAGTCACCCTGAGTTTCTCAGGTGGCGCAGATGCATTTGGACTCTTCCTCTCAAAGGTCATTTTGTTGGTGGTTCAGCAACCTGGATATCGGTTATCACTAATTTTCCGCCCTCGCTGACCGCTTTGAATTTCACCTTGTCTCCAGTCTGAAGTGAGTTCAGCATAGACTTGTCTTCAATTCTGAAAATCATCGTCATTCCAGGCATATTGAGATTTTTTATCTCTCCGTGTTTGAGAGTGATCTTGCCTGCTTCTTTGTCGATCTTACGCACTACGCCGTCCGACATGTCGTGATTAGATCCAGCCGTTTGCTGGGCAAGTGCAAGAGTGGGTATAGAGACCGCCGTAAAGCAGACAACGGCGGCTATGCTTACGAAAAATTTTCTTGCGTTCATGGAATGCCTCCTTAATGGTAGGATTGAAAATGAGTTACACGGCTTTTCCTGAGATTCCCGGTTTGTTCAGGCAATTATTCACACCCTCAAGCAGATGAGGGGAACTGGGAACCCTTTGTCATGGATCTCTGGTAACCGGTGCTAATATCCATTATGGCTATCGCTCATCTCTTTTCAGCCTGATGCTGCTGTATAGTTGTTGCGACCGACACAGTTCCCTTCATGCCGGCGTCGTAATGTCCCGGTATGAGGCAGGCAAAGGCTATCATTCCTGGTTTGGTAAAATGCCAGACGACCTCCCCGACCTGACCGGGGGCTACTCTGACCTGATTAGGATTTTCGTGCTCCATTTCGGGGAATTTTTTCATCTGTTCAGAGTGCTCCATGAGTTCCTCTGCTGTTCCCAGCACAAACTCATGTTCTATCTCATCAATGTTCTTCACCAGAAATCGTATGGTTTCACCCTCTTTGACGGTGACATGGTTCGGAACAAAGCGCATTCCTTCGTTCATGTCGATGATCACTGTTCGATCGACCATAGAGGATATTCCCGGTTTGCCGATCCCGTTATTATTGCCATGCCCGCTTCCTTCAGGATGGTTGCCTGCGGCAAGCGCCACACCGGCAAAAGCAGTGAAACCAAAATATACTAAAATTTGAATGACTTTTGATTTCATAGAGTATTCACCTCAACGTTAACATTAATGATTCGAATTTTTGCTCGGTTTACGAACCTGCACCACGACCTCGGTCAGAGGTTTCTGCAGTCGCGGCATGGCTTGCCGCGTTTCAGACAGAATCCTATTTGGTTTCGCCAGAACGCCGGTGTATTCATAGGCTGAGGTATCCGGTGGATGTCTGTACCAGCCGGGGTCGGTATAATCCCCTGGTTTCTGATTGTCCCTGACTTTCACCATGCTGAACATTCCGCCCATCTCGACCGAGCCGAATGGCCCATCACCGGTCATCATCGGAACAGTGTTATCCGGGATGGGCATTTCCATCTCTGTCATATCAGCCATTCCGCGTTCGCCCATTACCATGTAATCAGGGATGAGTTTGGTGATTTTTCGGGCCAGCTCTCGATGATCGACCCCGATGAGCGTAGGAACGTCATGGCCCATCGCGTTCATCGTATGATGACTTTTGTGACAATGCATTGCCCAATCGCCTGGCTCGTCGGCCATAAACTCGATTTGTCGCATCTGGCCGACCGCGACATCGGTGGTCACTTCGTAAAACCGTGATGGCAGGGCCGTTGGTCCGCCATCGGTGCCTGTTACGAGAAATTCGTGTCCGTGCAGATGGATCGGATGGCTTGTCATCGTCAAGTTGCCGATCCGTATGCGGACTTTATCGTTCAGGCGGACGTTGAAAGAATCTATGCCTGGAAAAATACGGCTGTTCCAACTCCAAAGATTGAATTCCAGCATCGTCATGATTTTCGGGGTAAAGCTGCCGGGCTCGATGTCATAGGCATTCAGCAGAAATATAAAGTCGCGATCAACTTCTTCTATAAGCGGGTGTTTGTCCTTGGGATGGGTTATCCAGGAGCCCATCATGCCCATGGCCATCTGGGTCATCTCATCGGCATGGGGATGGTACATAAAGGTACCCGGGCGGCGGGCGGTAAATTCATATACGAAGGTTTTACCCGGCAGAATCGGCGGCTGCGTCAGCCCCGTGACGCCATCCATGCCATTGGGCAAGCGCTGGCCATGCCAATGGATACTGGTGTGTTCCGGCAATCTGTTGGTGACAAAAAGACGCACCCTGTCACCTTCCACGACCTCGATAGTCGGCCCCGGACTCTGGCCGTTATAACCCCAGAGATGTGCCTTGAAGCCCGGCGCCATTTCCCGTACAACCGGTTCCGCTACCAGATGAAACTCCTTGACGCCGTTTTGCAAACGCCAGGGTAAAGTCCAGCCGTTGAGCGTCACGACCGGGTTATACGGTCTGCCACTGTTTGGAACGAGCGGTGGCATAGTCTCCGATTTGGTCTGGATAACAGGTTCTGGAAGGGCGGCAATGGCCACACGATTGACCATCGATGCCGCAAGCGCACCGCCTGCCAGGCCAACTGCCTTTAAAAACTGCCTTCGTGAATTCATTGTTTTCCCTTTTCCCATCGGTTAGGCATTGCCTTCAATGCACAAATCCATCGCCACCGTCAGTGGGTGGGTTTCCCGCCTTGGCTTGACCGGCTTGTCATATCGGCTTGTTCCATATTCGTTGGATGGCCTATCACCGCGGCATGAAGGGCGGCATCCGCCAGCCAGAATTGTTTTTGTGCGGAGATGGCGGCAATCACAGTGTGGATTTGCTCACGCGTCTCGGCCAGGAGTTCAAATACCCCTATCAGCATGCCATTATACCGAAGCACATTCTCTTCGGAGATTATTCTGGAGAGGGGGATTACCTCGTCACGGTAGTGTTTCGATACATCATAGGCGGTACGATAGACGGCATAGCTCTCGCGCAGCTCCGAACCGGCGGCATGTATTGTAGCTTCCAGACGATTTGCGGCCGCCAGGGTATCGGCATTCATGCCTTGACGCTGCATATCGCCCCAATCGAATACCGGTAACCGCAGACTGATATCATATCCGGTGCCGGAAATATCACCGCCATTATCGATCGATTTGCTCTCATGCCGGATGCCCAATTCAATATCGGTCAGACTGGTTGCCATATTTACGCCTTGGGCTTTTGTAGTTGCCTGCAGTGCAATGCTCTCCAGCTTGATATCCAGCCTTCCTTCATTTGCGGCCTGGCTTACCTCCTCGGGTGTTCTCGGCTTCTCAGGTAAATCCGGAAGCAGCTCCGGCAACTTGAGTTTTTCTGCCTGGCTCTCGGAAAGACCCAGCAGACGAATCAGCTGTTCACGGCTTGAAGTCGCTGCTTGCCGGGCTTCTGCCAGCTGCGTTGCGGCATCGCTGTAGAACACCTGTTGGCGAACCCGCTGCAGCTTGCTGAAGTTGCCGGCCAGCTGCATTCGTCTGGCCAACTCGGCACTGACTTCGGCTGCTTCGTGCACTTGTTCGGCATACTTGCGACGTTGTTGAGCTGCGACCGCAGTGACCCAGGTCTGACGAACTTGACTGACAAGTTCCACTACCTCGATGGTCAGGCGCAACTGTCCCTGTTCGATGCGGTGTTTTGCCATTTTATAGCGTTGGGGCAGGGTCAGTACGTCGAGCAAACCGAAGGACAACATCTGAGTTAACTCTACTTCATCCCGCAAGCGAATCCGTTCGAAGGATAAAACCGGATTAGCGATTCGACCGGATTGAGCAGCATTGGCCATATCGGACCAGTTCCTGGCAAGCAGGGCTTGGAGGGCTGGGCTATTGGCCAAGGCAAGCTGCACGGCATTACTTTGATTTAAAGGTTTTGTGAGGAGTTCATCCGCCCTGCTTTGCATAGCGGTCCGTTGCTCGGTATTCTGAGCGAGAGAGAGCCTTCCCTCGGTGAAATCAGCCGCATCCTTGTTGACTCTGGCGACAGAGTCAACAATATTGACTTTCGCGCATCCAGGCAGAGTAACAACCGACAGCAATATGATACCGACGACAGACAGCATCCAGTTCATGGTCGTGCCTCATGATTATGGATCTGATTATTATCCGACTTGTGTTCAGGTGGAGAGACTGCAGGAGGTTCTGGTTGTCCGGATGTATCGGGTTGTGCGGTTCCTTCGGCGTCATCGGTTTGTTCCGCTTCCCGGGCGTAGTAACGCCAACCGCCGATCCGACCCACGGTGTCATTGCTTTCCCGCCAGGAGCCGACCTGTATTTCGTCATAACTGCGGTATTGATCAAACACCGAACTGTATCGAAGAGGCGGTGCAGCGGTGTTCGTCGGTTGTGACCGAGCCTCATCTGCAATAACGGACTCCGCCTGCACAAACACAGGGGTGGATGAAAAAAAACAGCAGAGAGTCACGAGGACATGAAATTGTCGTCTCACTATCCTGTGTTCCATAATCGCTCCCGTCGGTGAAGAGATCCACTTCTCCTATCCAAAAATGATCATGATGCTGGTCGATTACCTGCAGCAACCGCAGTTGGTGGGAATGTTTGGTTGAGAAGTGTGTGAGCCGGATTCCACCAAATTCAGCGGTTATTGTCTAGGTGCCGAGGCATGGGGTTGATTGCTTTGGTTTCTGTTTGCAATAAAAAATAAGCCTATTGCTCAGTAAATCTACTCAGAACGGAAATTTCTCCAATGTAACACCTCGACACGACCTTATCACGCTCCCCTGAGTCATGAGGAAGCGCTGGTTGAGATCAGGAAAGAAAGCGGCCATCATTTTGATCCGGAAGTGGTCGTAGCGTTTCTGACCATTTCCCATAAAGAACTTGATACAGCCTGAATACTATCGGGACTGCGATAAATGGTGTGATGTCCCGGAGTTGCCCGATACACGCTCTAGTCCTTGATTTAACAGGACGGATAGGGATTCAAACTCCTCTGGTCCAAGTCTAAAACAAGAGGGTTAATGAAGAGAATTTTTGAATTTTGTTTAAATCGCCCATTATTATCAGCTCAAACAATTGACAAGAAAAAGGGGGAACATATAAAATATAATAGAAGCCGGGAGTTTCATTCACATTACAATTGTAGATGATGAAAGGAGGCATACTGAAAACAGAGGAACAGATGAAAGCTACCAAATTGTAATATTTTTACTTTACTGCAGGATGAAACCAAAATTTTATTAAGGAGGCCCTAATGAAACCAAATTTTATTATCATGTCTCTGAGTATCATCGCGCTTTTTATCATGACAAGTTGTGCCAGTGTGGACACCGCAAGGCATAAATATATAATGAGAGGTCAGATCCTTGAAGCGACGGGTGAAGGAGTCTACCTCTGCATAGGAAGCGCGGATGGCGCTGCGGTAGGACAGGAATATAAGGTTTATAAGTTTGTAAGGATGCCGGTATCTCCAAAATCCTCACAACCAAATTATAAGAGACAAGAAACAGGCATGGTAAAAATTACCGAGATAGTTGATGAACACTTTGCAAAAGGCAAGGTATCAGCAGGTGAAGCGAAAGAAAACTATATGGTAGAATTATCTAAATAATTTCTTTGAGATAAATCCCCGGCTGTGTGGGGGGACAAACAAAATTTGCCAGCTCCGGCAAGAAAGAGAAGCCTCCGGTTTCGTGGGCGTTGAAAATCACGAAATGGAGGTTTCTTCATGAACACGCACAATGAGGTGGTCAAGTAAAAGAGCGTAAAATTAAATTTGTCTGCGGAAAGAAACTCTATTTTTTTTCTGATTACCACTGAAACTCAGCCTCGGCTGATTTATCAGTGGTAGGACATTATTTGTCATACCAACCATGGTAACGTACTCCAAATAGTAACCTCAAGAGGAGTACGCCATGGCAAAAAACAAAATTCAGTTCCAAAAAGGGTTAAGCTTGAGCGAATTTCTCTCGCAATATGACACGGAAGAACAATGTCGGGAGGCCCTGTTCAGAATGCGCTGGCCTCATGGTTTTCGGTGCCCGAAGTGCGGTCATCCGGGTTATTGCGAAATTCGCGACCGCAAAGTCTACCAATATTACAAATGCCATACCCAGACCTCTCTGATCCAGGGGACCATCTTTGCCGGCACCAAACTCCCCCTGAGGCTCTGGCTTATGGGAATTTACCTGGTCACACAGGCGAAGAATGGCATCTCTTCGCTCAATCTGGGCAGGACCGTCGGGATCTCCGCCAATGCCGCCTTGCGAATGAAACACAAGTTGCAGCAGGTCATGAAAAACCGAGATGATTGCAAGGCTTTGGAGGGACTCCTTCTCATCGACGATGCCTTTTGGGGCGGTAAAAAGCGAGACGGCAAAAGAGGTCGCGGCGCTACCGGTAAGATGCCGCTTGTTGCCGCCTTGTCTCTCTCAGCCGAAGGGCATCTCCTGTATCTCAAACTCAGTCACCTCTGTGGCTTCACCAAGGACGAAATCTCTGCCTGGAGTGCAAAGCACCTCCGGCCTGAAAGCCATGTAATCTCTGATGGCTTGAATTGTTTTCCGGCTGTCACAAGAAACCAATGCCGACATGAGCCGATTGTCACCTCTGCTGGGGGAAAGTATGATGATCGCAAAGTGTTCCAATGGCTCAACACTGTTATTAGCAACGTGAAAAACGCCTTGCACGGTACCCATCATGCTATCAGCGGCAGGCATTTACCTCGTTATCTTGCCGAATTTTGCTACCGTTTCAACCGCCGATTTGAACTACATACCATGGTTGATCGGTTAGCCTATGTAGCCTTACGAACTCAGCCAGTCCCGCAGCGCCTGCTCAAGCTGGCTGAAGTTCGATGGTAATCAGATTTTAAAATTTCACCTTGAATGAAGGTGTAATTAGCACCGTCCATATTGATGGCTCTAGTTCTTCCAGGGGAGTATCTCCCCCATACAGACGAATTGACATGAAAAAAATACTTTGTTTTTATTCGTATATTTGTAGTTGAGAGTTTCTCAATTCTCTGCCGCATAAAGCCTTTCCCTTCCACCCATTTAAAAGCCATATCCAGACCCGGTTTCCATGTGGTTCTCATGGTTGTCATGGTTAAAAATTAGGCATTAGACTCTATTTCTCCTGCCTAATAATTAGGCATATTATTGTGAGCACATAAGGATGTGTCGTGAATGCATGGGATGATTAAAACATTAAATATCATAATTACAGTCACATGAAAATGTTTAAACTAAACGGCACATGTTTTGCTAGATAAGATGCGTTAGTAATCGTTACTGGCAGCTTACCAAGCAACACGCTCAAATATTAACAAGGGAGTTTATCGTCATGAAGAAATCTTTCTCAGTAGCCGGAATTTTTATGTTGGTCGCATTGAGCATTTCCACTGCTTACGCAGGAAACGGTGACAGAACCTATTCCGGCAACCACGCAGCAAATAATCAAATGCGTTCCGATTCAGGCACTGGATACCATTCCGAGAGACAAATGAACAGCCAGATGATTGACAATATGGGTGATCATCTGAATGGCATGGGCAGTGGTTCAGGCAACGGCTCAGGCGGTGGCATGGGCAGTGGTTCAGGCAACGGCTCAGGCGGTGGCATGGGCAGTGGTTCAGGCAACGGCTCAGGCGGTGGCATGGGCAGTGGTTCAGGCAACGGCTCAGGCGGTGGCATGGGC
>JANOIV010000061.1:0-7311 GCA_031407875.1 Desulfobulbaceae bacterium
CTACAAGTACCTTCGCTATCTCTTTGAGCAACTGCCTTTTGCCGAATCCGACGATGATTATGAAAAGCTCCTGCCCTATAACCTCAGCGTCAGCAATTTGAGTTTGAGTCAGGTGACCACTGGGGTTTAATTGGCGCTTACAATGAGTGCGAGTGAGGCCTTGAGCCCCTCAAGGAGTACATAGCGCCCCAATGGCAGCAGGGTACAGGGAAACGATCGGACAAAGAGGGGATTTTCGCAGAGACCTCCTGAGAGATACAGCTTGTCGGGTTTCCCGGCAAAGTTGAAGGCGTTCACGGCAATACCCTTGACGAAACGGGCCACAGCCTCCGATTCGCTCTGGCCGCCTACGACGGCGTCGAAGATATGGCTCATGCCGAGAACGCCGCAGGTCACCGAAAACGAGGAGGCGGGAACGGCAAGGGTGGCAAAATCAAGATCGTAATACCGTTCAAGCAGTTCGATGGTGAATCCCATCGACGCCCCGCATTCGGCATTCCAGCCCATATCCTTGACCTGTCCCTGTTCGTAGCGGACAAACTTGATATCTCTGCTGCCGCAGTCAAGAAGTGTATAGCTCTCTTCGGCAATGAGCTGCTCTCCGCCTCGGGCGAGGGCCGTCAGCTCATTGACATAGTAGGTGGCGTAACTCTTGCCGTTATGGCCGGTGGCGATATCGACGCGCTGGCTGCGGTTGAACTCCCTGGTGGCTATGATCCTGGGGGCACCGGCCTCAAGGGTGGTGTCCAGAAGCTTGATATAGGAGGTGCCGAAATCAGCGATGCGCACAGCGTACCCCTGAAAGTTCAAGAAAGGCCTGTATTTTTGCCTTGGCGCTGTTACCGACGGTGACGTCACAGTCAAGATACAGCCCGCGCGGGTGGCGACTGGCCAGATGCTGAGCCAGGGCCGTCTTGGCGCAGAAAGACTGAGCGAAAAACACGGTGGGCACTTCGGGGTTGAAATGCTTTTCCATTTCTTTGTTGTCCGGTGTCTTGTTTTCCATGCAGCGGGCCCAGCCATAGATATGTGTCGCATCTGGAAACAGGGTCAGGAGGGAGAAATCCCTTGGCGGTACTCCCCAAAAGCCCGAGGTGGCCTGGCAGGGCTTGCTCTCGATGTGGGGTTTTGAGCTCTGTACAGAGGCGGTGATTGCCAGCATCTTGTCGAGCAGGGGCATCCTGGTTCTGCAGAGCGGCGTGCCGAAATCGTAGGTGTCCTGATTGCATGTCGGGATGATTTTTGTATCCGGTAGAATGTCGGTCAGGATTGTTGCGGTGTGCACGGCGCTGTCGCACTTACCGGGGCCGACATCGATATAGATGCGATCAAGGCGCAGGGCGAGGGCGTTGATCACCACCGTCCTGAGAATAGCGCAGTAGACCCTGGGCAGAAAGGGGAAGGCTGATTCAATGTCCTTTTTCACCAGCGGCTCATCCAGATCAAAGACCTGGCAACCCTCCTTCTCCAGTACAGCGATGACCTCAAGAGGCGGGATGCCGACTATGCCGACCCGCTGTCTCTTCTGCTCTATCTTCATCACTTATTGGTCCTGTTTTCTCAGGAGATAGATACCCGCACCGGCAAAGAGCAGATGGATGATGACTGCGGCAAACAATGGCGAGATATAGGCTGCCCGTGCGAGTGACTGGAGGGCGCCCCAGGCACCCCAGGCGACAAAGGCAATGCCACAGCTGGCCGGGATGGCGATGGAGAGATCGCGACCCCATTTTTGGTAAGAGATAAGCAGTATCGGCAGCCCCAGGAGCAACAGGGGGAATCCCAGGAAAATATAGGAGATCCGACCGAGAAACTCAGCCCAGGCCTTATTTTTCTCATGTTCGATATCTTTTTTTTGGATATCGAAGAAGAGAGCCGTGAGAGAAAGCTCAGCCGATTGGTATTCCGGCACCAGGAAATCCTCCGGTTTTTCCGGCAGAGGGATTTGCCAATACTTGAAATTTCTGATTGTATAGGTGCTGTCTTCCTTGGCGGTCTGAATCTGCCCTTCCTTCAAGATCCACTCCTTGCGCTGTTCATTCCAGTCAGCCCATTCCGAGCTGATCAGGGTTTGGATGTTATAATTTTTATCCCAACAGCTATAGGAAAAGTTTTTGAAAACATATTTTTCAGTTTGGGGCCATTCGAAACTGTAAAAGCCTTCCTTTCCCTTGTAATAGTAGCGACCATTGCGGTGGATACCCAAGGGAACCTTACCCTTGACCTGCTCATACCAGATGTTGTTGGTCGCTGTTATGGTCTTCGGCAGGAGAAACTGGGCTGCCGCCAGAAAGAGAATGGTCAGGCCCAAACCTCCCAGGATCAGCGGCCGGATGATGGTCTTCAAGGGGATGCCACCTGCCTTCAAGGCTATCAGTTCGCGGGTGTGATTGAGGATTCCCAAGGTGATAACCCCGGAGAGGAGTACGAGAACAGGGCCTATCTGATCAATTATAAAGGGGATGTTGAGGAGAAAGTATTTCATGGCCAGGGCAAATGGTTTGCCTGCGCGGGAGAAATTGTCAATTCTCTCAAAGAAATCCACCAACAGGTAGATGGCGACAAAACCTACGTTGACGGTAAAAAAATATTTGATGAATTGACCAAGGAGATAACGGTCGAGTAACTTCAAGGTGTGCTCCTCAACACAGATGAATCATCGTGAAATGTTGCAATACCTGACGGCTCTAATCTTTCCGGAGATATTTATTGTCGGGAAAAGGTGGATGGTGTGAACCAGTTCTTTAAAGCATGAGAGATGAGAAGGTCGGGACGGATCGAGGTTTTGTTTAAAGCCGTCGTTCAGACTAGGTACCATTATAGTGCTCATCCGTCAAGAGAAGGCTCACGTCGGCCGGCCCGTCAGAATCGGCCGACGGGCTTTACTTTTTGTCCGGCGTGGATAAGGTCTTCGTGTAGAGGCCTTGCTTTTTGGAAAAGCTGTGTGCTATATTACTTGTTTGTTGCGATGTTTACACATTATGGAAGTGGTCGCATTTTTCACTTTGGTAAACACCATGCTGTTCCCCGGTGGATATCTTTCAGGTCGCTGGGGGGCTTGAACCTTAAAGGAGGTGGCTGGCGATTCCGGCTTGTGCAACAATCCGTGCGAGTGGGCCTTCTGCAGAGAGTTGAGGCGGGCAGGCGTTTACGGGTTGGCAGGCTGTGTCGGGGGTGATTTTGCAGGCTGCATCTCTGTATGTGTTCAGCCTTTGGCTCGGTTTCTTTTCCGGTAATCATAAAGGGGAAACCGGGTCTGGCGAAGTTGCTGTTCGGCGAGACCGGAGTGCCACTGTTGCCATACATGATTAGAAATAAAAAAAAAGTTGTTTCATCCCCCCTGTGCACTATCTCCTCGAAACAGACCGCTCGAGAGCGGTTGCAGGCCTTCTGGGATGTTTTTGACAAGGACGACGATGTCCTCATTGTAATCAATGCCGATCCCGATGCCTTGGCCTGCGCCATGGCAGCCAAAAGGCTTCTCCGCTACCGGGTTAAAAATATCGTTATCGCCCATCCGAACGAGATCAGGCGACTCAATAATGTCGCCATGGTCGAGCGTCTCAGGATCCCCCTTGAGCGCCTGAGCAATATCAAATTATACGATTATACCAAGAAGGTATTAATCGATTCTCAACCGGATCATCTCCCCTGTTTTGAGAAGATCAATTTTGATGTGATCATCGACCATCATCCTCGCACAAACAAGTGGGAGGCCCGATGTATTGATATCCGTCCCGAATACGGGGCGACTTCGACGATGATCGTGGAGTATCTGCGTGCCGCCGATATGAAACCGTCGGTGTCTCTGGCCACCGCCCTTTTTTACGGTATAAAAGTCGATACCCAGAATTTCGAGAAGAAATCACTACTCCCCGATGGTATCGCCTTCCGCTATCTCTTTAATATCGCCAACAGGGATCTGGTTCGTAAGTTTGAACTCACCGATCTCAGACGCTCGGAATTACGGTATTTCAATCTCGCCCTGCATGAGCTCAAATATTCCAAACGGCGATATTATACCCATCTCGGCAAGGTCCGCAGTCCTGATGTGCTGGTGATTATTGCCGATTTTCTCAATCATGTGGGAGAAATCGACTGGGTCTTCGTCTCCGGGATCCATGGAGAGAAACTGGTGGTGATCTTCCGTTGCGACGGATACCGCAAGAGTGCCGGCAAACTGGCCAGTAGGATTTTCAGTTCTCTGGGATCCGCCGGCGGGCACAAGGAGTCAGCCAGGGCCGAAGTGCCGCTGAAAAATCTGGCCATAGGAGACAAACCATTCAACTCGGACAGCCTGAAAAAACTGATCAACAGCCATATCTGAGAAGGAAGACCTTTCTCACGTAGACTCGGAATGCCGCTTTCAGGATGGTCTGATGATGTACAGAGAAATGCTTGAGGGGCATAAATTTATTTGTGCTCATCCAAAAACGGGATGTGATCCGCTATCTTATTACCAGGTACACGAATGCTGAAACCGACGACACTTGCAATGATCCTGGCAGGAGGCCGGGTCGACGAACTCAACGTCCTGACCTACTACCGTCCCAAATCTGCCGTGCCCTTCGGTGGCTTCGGGCGGGTTATCGATTTTCCTCTGAGCAACCTGATGAATTCCGGCATAGAGCAGGTCGCCATCCTCAGTCAATACCGCAGTTATTCCCTCATCAACCACATCGGTACAGGCGCAGCCTGGGATATGCTCGGCCGCCACCGGGGCATATCCATGCTCCCTCCCTATATCGGCTCGGATCAGAAGGACTGGTATCGCGGCTCGGCGGATGCCGTATTCAGAAATCTTGACTTTGTGCACTACCACGAGCCGGAGCACGTTTTGGTCCTCTCCGGCGATCATATCTACAAGATGGATTATCAGCATATGATCGCCTATCACCGCGAAAAGAATGCCGACCTCACCATGGGAGTCATCCGGGTCAAAGCGGAAAAGACCAACAGATTCGGCATCGCCGCCCTCGACGATGAGGACGGCGACCGGGGAGGGCGGGTGACCGATTACTGGGAAAAACCTGTAACTCCTCAATCTGAATGGGTATCACTTACCGTCCTCTGTTTCAAACCCGAGATACTTTACAAGGTTCTCGCCGAAAACCAAGAGGACGTCTCCTACGAGTTCGGGCGTGATATCATCCCGAGAATGATGAGGGCCGGTTATCGGGTCTACGGCTATAAATTCTGCGGGTATTGGGGCTACACCCGGACGGTCGAGGAATACTGGCAGTCCAATATGGATCTGCTGGGCGAAGATCCCCTCATCGATATGGAAAAGTGGGGTCTGCGGACCAACCTGGACCATAGGGCCATCCGGGACTTTCAGCCGGTACTGCTGGGCGACTGCGCCTCGGTCCAGGACAGCCTGATCTACAATGGCTGTGTGATAGAAGGCACGGTCCGTGGTTCGGTCATTTTTCCCGGTGTCAGGGTGGAAAAAGGGGCGGTGGTCGAGAATTCCGTCCTTTTTTTCAATAACCGGATAGGCCGCAACTGTCGCTTGCACAAGGTGGTGGCCGATGTCAACAACACCTTCGGCGAAGGGGTGGTTGTCGGGGCCGAAGCGGGCAGGCAGGCAAACGGCGTGACGGTTATCGGCTGGAATAATCAGATCCCTGATCAGGTGGTGATCGGCGAAGGTGCTACGATCTACCCCCTGTTGAAGACGGGTCAGTGGAAAAAGGTGATTACCGCCGGGGAGGTGCTGCGATGATACCGACCAAAGAAGCCCTGGTACTCCTGCTTGCCGGCGGCGTCGGCAGCCGTCTCAACATCCTGGTGCAGAGCCGGGCCAAACCGGCCGTGCCCTTTGGCGGTATCTACCGGATTATCGATTTCAGCATGAGCAATGTGGTCAACTCCGGCCTGAAAAAAGTCGGGGTGCTGACGCAATATAAACCCCTGTCGCTGATGAGCCATCTCGGCTCGGGTGAGGCCTGGGATCTGACGGGTCGCAGCCGGGGAGTGAAGATCCTGCCGCCCCGAACCGGTTCCAAGGAATCCGACTGGTATAAGGGAACGGCCGACGCGATTCGCCGCAATATCGATTTTATCGAGTCGAATCCGACAGATGAAGTCCTGATTTTGTCCGGAGATCATATCTATCACATGGATTTTGACGTCATGATCGAATACCACCGTTCGAAAAAGGCCGATGTGACGGTCGCCATGATGGTGGTTCCGAAAAGCCAGATGCATCAGTTCGGGTCGGGGATCACCGATGAGCATAACCGGATCATCGACTGGGAGGAAAAACCGAAGAATTCTCGGACCAATCTGGCTTCCATGGGCATCTATGTCTTTGACCGCCAGTATCTCCTCAATGCCTTGGTCCGGGATAAGAATGGGGTCGATTTCGGCATACATATTCTGCCCCATGCCATTGCCCATGACAACACCTTTGCCTATCCCTTTTATGGATACTGGCGTGATGTCGGGACCATCCAGGCCTACTGGGAGGCCAATATGGATATCATCAAAAAAGAGAGCGGCATTTCCCCTGAGAAATGGCAGATCCGCACCAATGTCGAGGCCGATGGGCGGTCCGCTGACCGACCACCCGCCCGTTTCGGAGCCGAGGCCCAGATGCAGTGTTCGTTGATATCCTCCGGCTGCAATATCCAGGGGACGGTGATCAACTCGGTATTGTCACCGGGAGTGGTCGTGGAGAAAGGGGCGATTGTCAGGAATTCGATCCTCTTTTCCGACTGTGTGGTGAAGAGAAGGGCGGTAGTGGATCTGGCGATCTTTGACAAGAACGTGCAGATCGGTGAATGGGCACTGGTGGGTACCGGCAGTAATCACGCTACCCCGAATAGGCAGCATCCAAAGCATCTCTATACCGGGATTACTCTGTTGGGTAAGGCTGCGGAGGTGCCGGCCGGCATGAAGATCGGCCGCAACTGCATCGTCAACTCTTACTGTCGGCAGCAGGCCTTCCCGGCCGAGGAGATCGGGGATGGGGAATCACTGTTTCCGGATGGTGAGATCAGTTGAGTCCGGGCCCGGCGCCGGAGAAAATGATTGCGATTTTGCAAAACGTGGGTATTATTCCGCTCACTCAGAAGAGCACCCGCCCTCGTAGCTCAGTGGATAGAGCACAGGATTCCTAATCCTGGAGTCGTAGGTCCGATTCCTACCGGGGGCACCAATAAAATAAGGCTCGTCAGCAGAATCTGTGATGACATAACGGTTCTGGCAAGTCGCCAAGTGTATGATATAAGGCCACTTGCAGGCATTTCAGTGATTTGAAGCCATACGCTTTTCTGATAGTCAGTTTTGCTTTGAGGTTGAGACCCT
>JANOIV010000064.1:0-2274 GCA_031407875.1 Desulfobulbaceae bacterium
CTACAAGTACCTTCGCTATCTCTTTGAACAACTGCCCTTTGCCGAATCCGACGGTGATTATGAAAAGTTACTGCCCTATAACCTCAGCGCAGCTGATTTGAATTTGAGCCAGGTGGCCACTGGGGTTTAATTGGCGCTTACTAATAATTCGGATTCTATGTATTTTCGTTACGCTGATGATCAGATGATATTACTGAATAATCCGAATAAAATTGAAGGACTATTATTGCTTCTCACTCGGAATCTCGACCGTTATGGATTGAGAGTAAATCAGAAAAAAGTAGATACATGGTCTGCTGCCGAATTACAGAGCCATAGATGCAGATCGATCCAGGCAATTTTTACCAAGAAAGAAGATACGAAAAACCCGGTGTTGGTTAGGAAATTTGTTCAAGCGTACCTAACAATCCCCCAGAACGAGTTAGTCAAAACTTGGAATCAGGGTCGACCCCTCCTAAATCGGCTATTATGGTCCAACCTAAAATCACTCCCAAATTCTCTTTATGAAAAAATTGTGATCCGTTTTACTTCGGAAGACTATCTTCTAAAAGCAGACCATAAAAAACTCAAACAAGTTTATTTACTTAATAGCAAAAGGAAAAAGCCCATAGATTTTACAGCACGGCTTAAGAGATTGGGGAAGAAGATAGTCCACAATGCTTTCCATCATGAGGTGGTCTTCTTTTCTAGATTGATAAAAGACAAAGCACTAGAGGATTTGTTCAAACTCCGACTGGCCGATATTCACGACCAAATGACAGGATATGAAATCAAATGAATTTCCGGATTGCTGACACTTTCACAGACAGCCTTGGTAAACTGGCAAGCGAAGAGCAGAAGGCAGTGAAGACAACCGCCTTCGACCTTCAGATCAATCCGGCCAATCCCGGTATGATGTTTCATCGTCTTGACAAGGTCAAAGACAGAAATTTCTGGTCAGTACGTGTGAGTGCCGACCTCCGCATGATCGTCCACCAAACCGATTTGAGCCTATTGCTCTGCTATGTAGACCATCATGATAAAGCCTATAGCTGGGCACAGCGTCGCAAACTGGAGATCCATCCGAAGACCGGGGCCGCACAGTTGGTGGAGATCAGGGAACGCGTCGAAGAGGTTGTTGTTCGCAAATATGTTCAGGAAGCAAGCAAACCGCAGACAAAACCATCTATCTTCTCCTGCTATTCCGCTGAAACCCTCTTGGGATATGGCGTTCCGGAAGAATGGCTGGACGATGTATTGGCCGCCAGTGAAGATACAATTCTTGAATTGGTCGATCATCTCCCAGCAGAGGCAGCAGAGGCTCTTCTGAATCTTGCCGTTGGCATCAAACCACAGTTGCCGTCACCAGTCATTCCTGGGACTAGCCCCTTTGATCACCCCGATGCCCAGCGTCGTTTCCGAGTGATGAAGGATGTTGAGGAACTGCAGCAGGCCCTTGAATATCCTTGGGAGAAGTAGACCATCTTTCTCCATCCGGCCCAGCGCCATCTGGTGGAACGTGAATACAACGGTCCCGCCAGGGTTTCCGGCTCAGCAGGAACCGGAAAGACCATTGTTGCGCTCCATCGTGCGGTATTTCTCGCTCGTCAACATCCCGCATGTCGTGTGCTGCTCACGACCTTCTCTAATGCCTTAGCCAATGCCTTGCGAACAAAATTGCGCCGATTAGTTGGATCAGAACCCCGGCTCGGCGAACGGATTGATGTTCATGCCATGGATGCCCTTGCACAGAGGCTGTATACTGCGCAATTCAGCAAACCTCGGCTCGCCACTAATGAAGGAATCCGTCAACTTCTTGCAAAGGCTGCGGCTCAAACTGAGGGCTGTGGATTCAGTCAACGCTTTCTCGAAACAGAGTGGCAGCAGGTTGTTGATTCTTGGCAGCTGAAAAACTGGGAGGCCTATCGAGATGTTTCCCGTTTAGGTCGCAAGACTCGTCTGCCAGAGCAGCAGAGAAGAACACTCTGGTCGATTTTTGAGCAGGTTCAATCAGCTTTACAAGCTGATAATCTCGTTACCGATTCTGGTATCTTCAGTGCGCTGGCCGCCCGATTCACCGAGATTAAACATCTGCCCTTTGATTTCTGTGTGGTCGATGAGGCGCAGGATATCAATGTCCAGCAGTTACGATTTCTTTCCATTTTCAGCAAGAGACGGGCAAACGGACTCTTTTTTGCCGGGGATCTTGGACAGAGGATTTTTCAACAGCCCTTTTCCTGGAAATCCTTGGGAGTGGATATCCGCGGTCGGTCCAAGACATTGCGGATCAATTAC
>JANOIV010000066.1:0-15058 GCA_031407875.1 Desulfobulbaceae bacterium
GTACAAGGTCCGCGACGAACGGGTTGACAAGATGACCGACGAGGATGTTGAAACCTTTTACTCCTGCACCCTCTGTCAGTCTTTTGCCCCCAGCCATGTCTGTACGGTCAGCCCAGAGCGGACCGGGCTCTGCGGCGCTTATAACTGGATGGATTGCAAGGCCTCGTTTGAGATCAATCCCACCGGACCCAACCAGCCGGTATTGAAAGGCAAGGTCCTCGATCCGTTGCGCGGTCGCTTTGAAGGTGTCGATGAGTTTATCAAGAAGGCCTCGAAAGGGGCTATAGATACCTATAATTTCTACTCTATGGTCCATGCCCCGATGACGACCTGCGGCTGCTGTGAATGTATCGCCGCCATGCTGCCTTCGTGTAATGGAGTCATGACCGTCGGCCGTGATTATGCGGGCGAAACACCCTCCGGTATGAAGTTCACCACCCTTGCCGGTGTCATGGGAGGTGGCGCCTCTTCTCCGGGTTTTATCGGTCATTCGAAGTACAATATCACCCAGAAGAAATTCATCCTCGGTGATGGAGGTCTCCTGCGTATGGTCTGGATGCCGAAGGTGGTCAAAGATGAGATGTATGACAAGCTTAATGCACGCGGAAAGGAAATGGGTGTCGAAAACTTCGCCGATATGATTGCCGATGAGACAATTGGCGTCACCGAGGAAGAGATCCTGCCATTTTTGCAGGAAAAAGGGCATCCGGCATTGAGCATGGATCCTATCATAGGTTAGTCCCAGGCAAGATGACCGGCCGGATGAGAACAGCCGGCCGGTCATGGCAGTGACCATCTTGATATTGAACATAAGGAGATAACGGAAATGGCGTTAACAGGTATTCAGATATTCAAACTCCTGCCGAAGACAAACTGTAAAGAGTGTGGTGTGCCGACTTGCCTGGCCTTTGCGATGAATCTGGCATCCTCGAAGGCCGAACTGGACAGTTGCCCCTATGTCTCGGATGATGCGAGGGCCCAATTGGCCGAGGCCTCGGCCCCACCGATCCGGCCGATAGTCATTGGGCGAGGTGTGCGTCGGGTCATAGTCGGTGGCGAGACAGTGCTTTACCGGCATGAAAAGACATTTTTCAACAAGACAGTATTTGCCGGTCTTATGACCTCCGACACTGCACCAGCGGCCGCTGAGGCCAAGCTTAAGGTGTGGAATGCGATCCAGTATGAGCGCGTCGGCCTGAATCTGAGGCCGGAGATGGTCGCCCTCAAGGATGTCAATGGCGATAAGGCAGCCTTTGCGGCTCTGGCGAAGATCATCGCCGAGTCAACGGAGTTCAATCTGGTCCTCATGAGCGAGGACGCAGATGTCATGCTGGCCGCGATTGAAGTCTGCGGTTTCAAGAGACCTCTGATCTACGCAGCGACTGAGGCCAACGTCGAGGCCTTCGGCAAGATTGCCAAAGATAAAGAACTGCCCCTGGCCGTGAAGGCGGCATCGATTGATGGAGTCATGGCCCTCACCGAAAAATTGACGGCAATGGGACTCAAAGAGCTGGTCATTGACAGCGGGGCAAGGGAGCTCAAACAGGTTCTGGCCGATCAGGTTGGGCTGCGGCGGGCTGCCTTGAAAGATGGGAACCGATCGGTTGGTTTTCCGACCATAACCTTTCCATGTGAGATGGCCTCCAATCTCGATATGGAGGCCCTTATCGCCGGAATGTGCATCGCCAAATACGGCGGAATAGTAGTCCTCTCCGACCTGACCACCGAGGTAATGTTCCCGCTTCTCCTGGAGCGCCTCAATATCTTCACCGATCCGCAACGGCCGATGACGGTCACCGAGGGTATCTTCGAGATCGGTAACCCGGATGAGAATTCGCCGGTGTTGGTTACCACGAACTTCGCCCTGACCTATTTTATTGTCTCCGGGGAGATCGAGGCGAGCAGGGTGCCGGCCTGGCTCCTGATCAAGGACTCCGAAGGTCTCTCGGTCCTGACCGCCTGGGCCGCCGGCAAGTTTGGCGGCGATGACGTGGGGGCGTTCGTAAAGAAAAGCGGCATCATGGACAAGGTCAAGCATACCGAGATTATCATACCCGGCTATGCCGCGGCAATTGCAGGAGATGTCGAGGAAGAACTCACCGGTTGGACCGTGACGGTTGGTCCCCGGGAGGCTGCCCATATTGCCGGTTTCCTCAAGGCGAGACAGCAATAGGGCTTTCTCGGCTGAGATGTTGCTTTTCTAAATATTTACAGTACAATCCAGAGATCATCGGGGCTTCTCGGTTCTGATGATCTCTGCGGTATTTTAGGTGCCGTTACCAAATAACTTGTCCATTTTATATATTTTCGTTACGGCCCCTTATGCCGTTCCTGGTATTTCTCTGGCCTCGTTATTATTTAAGAACGGCTTAGGTTCCATGTATATGAATTTTAACTATAAATTCGTTAAAGGAGGAATACTATGATTCTATTCGGCGAAAGCCTGAATGTAATCTCCACGGTGATTGGCAAGGCATACAGAGAACGTGATCCCAAGCCCATTCAGGCCGAAGTCCTTGAACAGAAAGAAAAAGGCATGGATTATATTGACATCAACCTTGGGCCGGCGAAGAAGGACGGGCATGAACTGATGCCCTGGGTTTGCCAAGTGGTACAGGAAGTGGCGCCGGAGATCCCTCTGCTCCTTGATACCTCCAATATCGCCGCCATCGAGGAAGGACTGAAGGTCCTCAAACCTGCCGCGAAGCCGCATATCGTCAACTCGATCATGGCCCGGCCCGAGCGGTATACGGTTATGCTGCCCATGGCTGCCAAATATGGCGCCGATATCGTGGCCCTGATGTGGGGACCCGACGGACTACCCAGGGACGAGAACGAGCGGGCGGCCCTCTGTGTCGAGTTGCTCTATGCCGCCAATGAGGCCGGAATCCCGAATGAGAAGATCTGGGTAGACGGCATTGTCACCCCGGTCAATATTCAGCAGGCCCAGTGTGTCAGTCTCCTCAATTTCCAGATGATGCTCGAAGATATCGCCCCCGGCGCCATGAGTACCTGCGGGCTTTCCAACATTTCCAACGGACCGCCTGTCCATCTCAGACCGATATTGAACACTACCTACATGATCATGCTGGAAAAGTACGGGATGAAGGCGGTCATCTCCGATCCTCTTGATATCAACCTGACAGCGGTGGCCAAAGGACGGCGGCAGGATATCGTCGATGTCGTGCATCAGACAATGGATGGCAATGCCCCCGATCCGGGGAAGTTGACCAAAGAACTCGGGGATTATGTCAAGACGGTGAAGGTCATCATGGGCGAGGCGCTGTTCTCTGATTCTTATCTCGAGATCTAGAATCCCCTTTTCCATATTCTCACAAGGCCCATCGCAGAACGGATGGGCCTTTTTTTGCCTGTGCGTTGGAGCTGTGATTTGCACAAAGGGTTATACCGCCTATTATGTCGACCGAACGGGGGAAATATGGCAGAAAAAGCTAAGGATGAGAGCTGGGTGTATATCATAATCTGCGATCCTGGTCGCGATGAACATATGCTTGGTCTGCACAGTAAAGAGCAGGACGTGGATTTTATCCCGACCTTTCAAACCAGAGAGACTGCAAATGACTGCCTGCTGACTCTGCCCAGGGAGAAGGGAAAAAAGTATGAGGTACAGGCAATCCATGTCGAAGAACTGAATGAAAATGCCACTCAGAATGGATTTATTGTGGCAATGGTTGACGGTGATGGCAATATTATTAAATAAGCATGGTTTGAGGGATGACCGACTAATGGTTGCCGGCATGGCCGAAACACAGCCGAGAGGTATATCGAGATGAGCCTGAAAATAGCTATAGGTGGTAAAGGCGGGGTCGGCAAGACCACCGTGACTTCTCTTCTGGCCCGGTGCCTGGCCGCCGACAATCACAATAAGGTCATTGCCATCGATGCCGATCCCGTCGCCAATCTGGCCGCAGGTCTCGGTATCCCCGAAGATCAACCGATCCGACCGATTGCCGAACTCTCCGACCTCATCGCCGAACGGACGGGAGCCGTACCCGGCACAATGGGAGGGTTTTTCACCCTCAATCCTAAAGTGGACGATATCCCGGAGAGGTTCTCGCTGGAGCGTGACGGGGTGAAACTGCTGGTCATGGGGACAGTACAGACCGGCGGTTCCGGCTGCATCTGTCCTGAAAGCACCATCCTGAAAGCGCTCATGACCCATCTGGTCCTCTACCGTGACGATATCGTCGTCATGGATATGGAGGCCGGAATCGAACATCTTGGTCGAGCTACATCATCTTCTGTCGATGCCCTGATCATTGTCGTCAATCCCGGGACACGAAGCCGGGTGGCCGCTGAAAAGATCAGAAAGCTCGGACGGGATATCGGCATCAAACGTATCCTTGTCCTCGGGAACCGGGTGAAGGGAGAGGCAGATGAGGAGCTTATCCGTGCGTCTCTGGCCGATTTCGATATCCTCGGCTTTCTGCCTGAACAGGAAGAAATCGTCACCGCTGATCGGGAGGGACGACGGCCCTTCGAAAATATCGCAGATGCCCCAGAGGCATTGTTTGCCATTGTCAAAACCCTCGTTTCCCTAAAAAAATAAGAGAGGTTTCTGCAAAAATACAGATAAAACTGTTTTTGTTATGCCCTCCAGGCGGGAATCCGGAAGTATCCCGGTTTTTTTTACATCCGGAATAGCAGTCTACGCTCTCTCCCGTTTTCGCAGGAATGATGATGTGTACAAGGGGCTCAATAGAGAGACTATCTCTTGCTTTCAACCACCATGATAACTCCATCATGAGGCCGGGAGAGTCTCCTGGGATGACTGGGGCCGCCGCAGTTGATTCTACCCATCTCAGTCAATTCCACCTGACTGGTCCTTCTCAGTTTCCACCTTACTCTGCCTTGACAATGCGACTATGTGGTGTATCCTTTAATTTTAAGAATTTTTCCTAATTTGTTATTTTGCTCATAGCATTTCTCTCAGCCATCCGACTGGGAGCGAATATCAAGTACTGTCCAAATGCCGCATTTTGCCAGGTCTTTGTGAAAGGATTTTTTTCACAAGAGATCCCGTGAGATGCGAATTCCGAACACCCTATCTCTGGAGGCACCATGGCTAAGATACAAGAACTCATGAAGGTTGAAGACATCACGACCTGTGAATCGACTGCGCAGATGATTACCAAGGCCCGAAAGGATGGGGTTGAGCTCTTTTTTGATCGGGCCAATGAGATGAAGGCCTGCCCGATTGGGGCCCAATCAGCCTGTTGTAAGCACTGTGCCATGGGTCCGTGCCGGATGAACACTTCTTCCCCCTATGATCGGATCGGCATCTGCGGAGCGACCGTCGATACCATTGTTGCTAGAAATTTTGGCCGGATGGTCGCCGCCGGAACCGCCGCCCATACTGACCATGGCATGGGCATGCTTGAACTTTTTCGCGAGGTCATCAACGGTAAGAACAAGGAATTCAAAATTCAGGATCCGCTGAAGCTCTATGAGGTTGCCAAGTCACTGGATATAGTGACGGAGGGAAGAGAGCTGAAGGAAGTGGCCCTCGAACTCTATGCTGAACTGGAGAAGACCTATACCCAGGTAGAGGGCGAGATCCCGATGATGAAGCGGGTACCACCAAAAACCCTTGAGTTGTGGCGCAAGGAGGGAATTGTGCCGCGCGGAGCGATGCGTGAAATCATGGAGATGATGCACCGCACAGCCATCGGCGTCGACCAGGACTATGAGAACCTGACCAAGCAGATCTCCCGCACGGCGCTGGCCGACGGCTGGGGCGGCTCGATGGTTTCCACCGATATTTCCGACATCCTGTTCGGTACGCCCACACCTGTTGAGGTGGAGGTGGGTATAGGCGTGCTTAAGGAGGACAAGGTTAATATCATCGTCAACGGCCACGAGCCCATCCTTCTTGAAGCGATGATTATCTCAGCCGCCGATCCTACCTTGAAACAAATGGCTTTGGATGCCGGGGCGAAGGGCATCAATCTGGTCGGTATGTGCTGCTCCGGTCTTGAGGCCCTCTCGCGGCACGGACTGCCGCATGCTGGAAACTTTTCCTCGACAGAGGCTGTCCTCGTCACCGGGGCAGTCGACGCGATGTGCGTGGATGTCCAGTGCATCAAACAGGATCTCAAACGCGTCGCCGACATTTATGATACACCCTTTATTACCACGAATTATCGGGCGAAGATCGAGGGTGCTCTGCATATCCAGCTCGACGAACATGACCCGCTTACATGCACGGAAGAGATCGTTATCAAGGCGATAACCCGCTTTAAGACTCGCAGTAAACTGATCGAGATCCCGAGAAAGACCGGACGCGGGGTGCACGGCTTCAGTTATGAGTATATCAACTATATGCTGGGTGGTTCGTTCAGGGGCAGCTACAAGCCGCTGAATGAGAATATCATCAACGGGCGGATACGCGGGGTTGCCGGGGTGGTCGGCTGTACCAACCCACGCTCAAAACAGGATTACTCCCATGTCGAACTGGTTAAAGAGCTGATCAGAAACGATGTCCTGGTCCTGCAGACGGGCTGCTCGCAACTGGCCCTGACCAAGGCCGGTCTTACCGGGCCTGGGGCTGCGGCAATGGCTGGACCGGGTCTGGCCGAAGTCTGCGAAACGGTGGGCATGCCGCCTATCCTGGGGCTTGGTTCCTGTGTCGACAACAGCCGGATCCTTATTGCTGCCTCGGAAATGGTGCGGACCGGAGGTCTGGGAGATTGCATCGCCGATCTGCCGGTTGCCGGTTGCGCCCCGGAATGGATGAGTGAAAAGGCCATCGCCATCGGTCAGTATTTCGTGGCCTCCGGGGTCTATACCATCTTCGGCCACACCTTCCCGATGACCAAGGGTACCAAGTTCGAGAAGCATCTCTTCGAGGAGCTCGAGACCAAGGGCTTCGGCAAGTGGGGATTTTCCGACGACCCGAGGGAAATGGCGCGGCTGATGATCGCCCATATCGATAAAAAACGCCAGGCCCTCGGTATTGACAAGACCAGGGAAAGGGTTTTGATGGATATGGCGGATCGGCGTGTCCTTGACGCCACTGCCTGAGATCACTAAAATCTATTGGTAGAGATCGGTTGGCAGGCCTTCCCCTCAAGTGATTTGGGAATACCTGCCGGCCGGATTATTTGCCCGGCATGTGGCTGCGGCAGGTAGGAGGACGCCAATGAAAATATTTAATGGCAAGTACAGTTGGGACGGCAAAAAACATGACAACCAGGAACCCATCGCCTGGTTTCCGGGGGCCTACAATCTGAAGATTATCTCCCTGACGGGAGCTGAGAGCGGTAAGGTGCGCTATCTCAAACCCTATGTCTGCGTGTTTTCGCGGACCGGGGAGGGGATTTCCGTGTCGGCGAACCCAGAGAAATTCGCCAAGCATATCTGCAACGATTTTTCCCTTGAGATCGACAAGGTGCTCTGGGCTGAGGATCTACAGGAAGACCCCGACAGATTCGAGATTGTGGTCTTCACCAGAACGAGCAAATTGGGCAATAGCTTCTTTTATCATGTTGATAAACGCAAGGCCATAACCGGTGAGGTACAGATCATCGAGAAAGCCTTGGCGGGTTTGCAAACGTCGCAGTAGTATACTTTGTATGCAGGAAGACATTCGGAAAATACGAGACAGGCTGGCAGAACTTGAGGTTCTTATTGCCGAAAACGAGAAGCGTTTGCCGGCCCACTCGACCAAACCGCCGGTGATGCTGGATCTACTTGCTCTGGAAGATGAACGCGATCTTCTCCTCAAGCAACTCGCATCCCTGCCTACCTGAGAGATCTCATGCAGCAATCCCACGTTTTTGCCGAGACCTACCAGTTCTATCTTGAGGAACTCGGTAAGATTGATATCACGGCCAAGGCCGATCTCCTCGGGGTCAGGGTTGAAAACGGCGGCCTCAGGATTCCGCTCTATGACACGGAATACCTCGTCTCGCGGGAGGCTATCACGGATACCGACGGCCGAGAAGTTAACCCAGGCCTGCAGGTGCTCCTCAGCAAATATATCCTGACCTGTCCCATGGAGCTGCCGCCGCTTTCCGACCGGCTGGTGACCTACCGGGAATTCAAGGATGCCGCACCGCTCATCTCCTATTTCACCACCAACACCAACAAGATCATCGAAACGACCTTCGCTGGCAATATTTCCGCCCTGCGGGAGAGGTGTCTCCTCCTCGGAGGGGAAATCGGATACTCCCAGACCTATGACCTTTCGGTGCAGTTTTACGCGCTGCCCCGGATTCCGGTCCTACTCAACTTTAACGACCGGGATGAACTCTTTCCCGCCACCGCTTCTCTTCTCTACAGGGCCTCCGCCGAGTGTTTTCTCGACATGGAGTGCCTTGCCATAACCGGCACCCTTCTGGCCGGCAAGCTGATCCATCCCTGATTTTCTTGTTGCCAAGAAGTACTTCTGGTAAAAATCCGTGCTGTTCTATAGACTGGAGCATGAATCCGCTGGACATCCTTCTGTTGCCAACGGGACTGGTTCCTGCTCCAGCATGCCCTTTGCCGCTGAGGCGGAGGAGATCAATGGGTATCATTATAAACAATCCGCCTGTCGCCGTTCCTCCTGATCTTGTCGAAAAAATGGTGAACAACGATGTATGAAGAGCAGCAGGAGTATCGGAAACGGGTCCTCGTCGTGGATGATGAACCGGACATGCAGGTGCTGCTTGCCAAGATCCTGGTCAAAAAAGGCGGCTATGAGGTACGAGTGGCCGATTCGGGTGACAGAGGCCTGGATGTCATAACCTTCTGGCGGCCTGATGTGGTCCTCACCGATGTGAAGATGCCGGGTATGGATGGGGTGGAATTTTTCCGGCGGCTCAAGGAAATCGACCCCACCATGACTACCATCATCATGACCGGCTACGGCACCGTGGAGATGGCTGTCCAGGCCCTGAAAGAGGGTGCCTATGATTTCTTTCAAAAACCCTTCGACAACGATCAGATCATCCATGCCGTGGCCAGGGCCATGGAGCGGACCGAACTCCTACGCGACAAGCAGAGATTCGAAGAACTGCGGCACCAGCTTTCCGTCAGCAGTGAATTCCATGGTTTTATCGGCAATTCCCCGCGCTTGCTCCAGATCGAGGATCTGCTGCGGCGCCTTGCTCCGAGCAACATGACCGTACTCATCCGCGGTGAATCCGGGACAGGCAAGGAACTGGCGGCCAGGGCCCTGCATGCCATGTCCGGCAGGACCGGGCGACGGATGGTGACGGTCAACTGTCCGGCCCTGCCCGAACATATCTTAGAGAGCGAGCTGTTCGGCTATTGCAAGGGGGCCTTCACCGGTGCCGATCGGGACAAGGATGGGCTCTTTGTCGAGGCCAACCACTCCACCATCCTGCTTGATGAAATCGCCGATATCCCGGTCTCTATCCAGACCAAACTGCTGCGGGTCTTGCAGGAAAAAGAGATCCAGCCTCTGGGCCAGACCAAGACCTATGCCGTGGATGTGCGGGTGGTGGCCTCGACCAATCAGGATATTGAAGCGAAAATCGCCCGCGGCGAGTTCCGGGAAGATCTGTTCTACCGGCTGAACGTGGTGACGGTGACGATGCCGAGCCTGGAGGAGATCAGGAGCGATATTCCCCTGCTCATTCACTCTTTTCTTAAAAAATATAGTAAGGAGTACGCCCGACCCGATCTGGAGTTCTCCGAGGAGGCGGTCCAGCTACTCCTGCATCGGCCATGGCGGGGCAACGTGCGTGAACTGCAGAACACGATCAATCGAGCGGTCCTGCTCGGCACCGGCCAGCGGATCGAGAAAAAGGATCTAATGCTCGACCCGCAGGTCCAATGCGTTGAGGCCAACCGGGCCGGTAGCCCTTTCGAGCAACTGCAGCATCTCGACTACGCCGGGGCCAAGGAGGCCGTGCTGCAAGAGTTCACCTCCTCATATCTCCGCTCAGCGATCTGCCGGACCGGCGGCAATATCTCGCTGGCCGCGAAAAACTGCGGCATGGAACGCCAGGCTCTGCAGCGCCTGCTGCGCCGGTACAGTATTTCGGTGGAGGATTTTCGCCGGAAAGGGTGAGTGCTGTACTGGGGAATGAATGAATTGTTCGACTATTGTGGGGTGGATAGCCGCATAAAGGGCAAGCGGGAACAGCAGGGCTCAGCGGCCCAGACTGCCTGGTAACGAGCTTCACGCAACGCCACTCAATTTACACTGTGTGGTTTGTGTCCGCCTTCAGCCTTTGGGTATCGCTTGAAATCTTTCATGTTAGCATTTACTTATTCCATGCACCCGGCAGACAGAATCGGACCGCTTGGCGCAACCATGTTTTGAATTTGTGGGGGACTGTCAGTTCTTTACTTAAATCTTTGATTATCTTTTCCAACTCTGGGATGCTTCGATGGTCTTCAATCACTGGTCCTTCCATGTCAGCACTCCATCCTCCCAAACGGACTGAGTTCATAGCCTCTGAAAAGCGCAGACTCACAACCTTAGAGAAAAACCTATCTACGAGCGCAGTAGAGCGAACCATTAATGTGGTTGTTTCATTTTCATATACTGGAAACAACTGACCCTTCCACCACGGTAGATCAAGTCCTGAGACTTGACAAGAGAAAGCATCGAGGTTGTTTCCCTGCACGATTTGGAAGCATATCCCTATTATGCAGATGCAGCTTAACAGGGGATTTCCCGAGTCGAATCCAACCGCAGTAAAAATGTTGCAGAGCGACAGTCTTATTGCACTCCTTTGACGTACCGCATGTCATGCCGGTGTCTGTGCTTTTTAAATAAAATAAATAATTACAGAAATATATCTTATTTATCGGCAATCTCGCCTCTTCTTGTCTTTCTGGTATCAATTCTGCATAATCAAAGCATGGAGTCCGGCTGAGAAGGAGCCCCGAGGAGATACGTCTGCCTTCCTCGGCCTGTTCAGCCGGTCTTCATGTTCTGTCGTAGCCAGCCAGTACCTGCCGGCCTGCAACAAGAGTGTTGCAGTTCACAAAAAGGAACTATGAAACCAAATATCTACAGAGTAATCCTCCTCACCCCGATCTTCCTGATCGGGGTGTTCTGTCGGGAGGCCTGGGCCCTGCAGACCCATGGCGGGGCCGAGGGTGTGGTGGTGCATCAGCTCGCCCATATCCAGTATCTGGGGGCACTGGGTTATCTCTTCTGGGATATCCGCAGGAGCTCTTTTACCGGGGTGGGCTGGCTCTATCTGCAGCGGTTCTGTCTACTGATGTTGGTCTGGAACGGCATCGCCTTTGTCGGTCATTTTGCCCAGACGTCACTGCCTGACGGGGCCATTTCCACGGATGATGGCTACCTTTCGGCCCTCCTCCTCCTGCCGGTGAATTTCGGTACATGGATCTATTATATCACCGCCCTTGATCATCTGGTCTGCGCGCCGGCCCTGTTCTTCCTCTTTCTGGCCATGCGTTCTTTTTACCTCTCCCTTGACGCGGGAAAAAGGGAGGAAGGCTGATGCCCGGCCTCTATCTGTTTCCAGCCATACTGCTCGACATCATCGGCTCTGCCGCCAATATCATCTTCTCTTTTTTGGCCTGGCGCTATGCCCGCCTGCTGGCAAAACGGCAGCCCGACAACTTCGTCTGGGGATACCTCTATTACGTTACCTTCGCCATCGCCGCCTTTGCCATCTCAAGGGCCGTCGGCCATCTGGTCAAACAGTTCCTGATGATCGCCGATCATGCTGATATCTGGGCTGCCATATCACCCTATTCCGGCGGGTTCAATAGCCTGTTCATGATCTCGGTGGCGGCGGTGATGATCTTTTACCATAAGGGCGTCCAGGCCTACGAGGCCCTCGATCATGAGGCGGGCAAACTGAAGACCGCCAACCGCAATCTGGCCGGGGCGGCGAAACAGTTGCGCGACCTTAACCAGAATCTCGAACAGAAGGTTGAGGAACGGACTGAAGAGCTGTCCCGGTCGGAAAAGAAGTTCCGCCATCTCTTCTCCGCTTCCAAAGACATGGTCTTTTTCAATGATGCTGCTAACCGGCTGGTGGATATGAACGATTCCGGCTTCGAGATGCTTGGCTACAGTAGGGAAGAGACAAACGACCTGCAACTGACCGACCTGTTCCATAATCCCGAAGAGATCATGACCTATGCCGAGATGCTGAGGCGGGACGGTTATATCAAGGACCTGCACCTTGAATTCGCCAGAAAGGATGGCTCGGCGATCTCGGTACTGCTGTCGGCCACGGCCATTCTCGGTGAGAATGGCGAGAGGCTCGGTTCCGAGGTCATCGCCAAGGATTTGACAAAGCTGAAGATCATGATGGAGCAGCTCTCCGCCAGTGAAAAGATGGCCTCAGTGGGCCAGATGGCGGCAGGGGTGGCCCACGAGATCAATACCCCGCTGGGTATTATTCTTGGCTATTCCCAACTGCTCATGGATGAATTCGCGGACGGGAGCGAGCAGTATCAGGGCCTGCAGGTGATTGAACGGCAGACCAAGGCCAGCCGGAAAATCGTTGCCGATCTTCTCAAATTTTCTCGACAGTCGGGCAGCACGCGGGAAGAAGTCAACCTCAGCGAGGTGGTGGCCGATGTGCTGGCGGTAACCGAACACACATTAGGTCTCAGTAATATAACCATCCATCTCGATCTCGACCAGAATCTGCCGACGATAACCGGCGACCCGGAAAAACTCCGGCAGGTCTTTGTCAATCTGATCAACAACGCCCATCATGCCATGCAGGATTTGGGCAGCGGTGAACTTTTCCTGCGGACTGGAAGGTTGGCAGAGAGCGGGTGGGTACTAGTTGAAGTCAGAGATACCGGGCATGGTGTGCCGGAGAAGAATCAGGCGAAGATCTTTGATCCTTTCTTTACCACCAAGCCTGTGGGCCAGGGCACCGGACTCGGCTTGTCCGTCTCCTATGGCATCATCCATGAGCTCGGCGGCATCATCGAGGTTGAAAGCCCGGTGTTTGACCGTGAACATGGTTTGCAGCAAGGGACAGTTTTTCGAATAACATTGCCGGTCAGCGATGAAAACGAACAAAAATCAGCAGTTCAGTCAGGTCCAGTCTGACTGCCTGGCAAAAACTGAGGAAAAAATGGCGGAAATACTCGTGCTTGACGACGTTCTCGATGCAACGGCCCTTATCGGTAAGATCCTGGCCAAGAAAGGTCACACGGTGCATCCCGGCATGCATGCCATCATGCTGACCGGCTCTCCCACTGTCAAGACGGCCCGGGAGGCGATCAGCCTGGGGGCGGACGAATATTGTGTCAAACCGATTGATGGCAGGAACTCGAGCATCAGGTCGATTTCCTGCGGGAGGTACAGGAGATCTCGAAACTGGTCGGCTCGAGGCGGAAAGGGCGGAGAGGAGTAAGCTTGAGGGCGTGATTGAAATGGCCGGCACCGTCGCCCATGAGATCAATTCGCCGCTCTTTGCCGCTCTCGGCACCGCCCAGTTGCTGGAAACCGATCTGCTTTGGCAGCGAGCAGGAGGAAGATCTCCGCACTGTTGTGCGGAATCTGAGGAGTATCAGTGCATTGACGGCGAAGATGACGGCCATGACCGGCTATCGCAGTCGTGAGTATGTAGGGGAAACACGCATTGTCAGCCTGTAACAAGGGAGCGATGCGGAATGGCAGGTAGATCTTAATTTTAACAAGGAGAGGAAACAATGAAAAGAAGGCTCAGAATCTTGCCCTGGCTTGGCCTGGCAATGGCGATGTTTCTTGGCGGGCAGTGGGTGCAAGCGGCAGAGACCGGCGATGCGACTGCGGTTCCGACAGTTCAAGTAGATACTGCTGCGCCGGACAGTGCGGTTCCAACAGCTCAAGTCGATACTGCCACGTCGGGCAGTGCGGCTCCGACAGCTCAAGTCGATACTGCTGCGCCGGGCAGTGCGGCTCCGACCATTCAAATCGATACAACCACGCTCAACAATGGTGGATCCATCAAGGTAAGTGGCAAGGCCCCGGCCGGCAAGCCGGTCTATATCGAGGTCTGGGCCGACGGTCATGATGTTCGGTCAAGCCGATTCGACAGTGATGTCGATAAGGAAACGAAGAAGCGACCCTATATCTTTTATCTGACCGCCGAAATGCCGGCGTATTACAAGATCCTGGTGCCGAAAGATCTGCAGCCGAAGCTCGATGAGGCCAAAAAAGAGGGCAGCAAGTGGAGTTATTCCGCGTTGCTCAAAGACCTTGGGGCCGATATCGCCTACTCTGTCCCGGCCGGTATCGCCATTGAGCGGTATCAGTCGGGTCTGATGGCCAGTGTTGTCGGCAGCCGTGGCAAACTTCTGCCGGCCATGGATGAGAAGGAGTCCAAGAAACGTTCGATGCAGCTGGTGAAGGCCCGTTTTCGTTCGATCGGCAGAGTTATCGGCGCCTCGGTAGAGGTCCAGCCCGATGGTACCTATGCCGCCACCCTGAAGATCGACAAGGGTTCCGCCCCAGGCCAGTACAAAGTAGTGGCGGTAGTCGACAAGAAAGTCAAAAGCGAACCTGCAGTTTTCGAGAACAAAATTTCTTTTCCGACGGTGTACATGGACAATGCCGGCACCAGCATGAACCTGATCTATCCCTTTATTCTGAGCCTCTGTGTCGCCATTTTTGGTGTTCTGATGGGTGCTGGCGGCGGCTTTATCATGAATCCGTTGCTGCTCACCCTTTTTCCGGTCCTGCCGCACACCGTCGTGGCCGGCACCGTCACCCCTACCGTCCTCTTTTCGCAGGGCAGCGGTATCTATAACTATTCGAAGATCAAGTTCATCAACTGGAAACTCGGCGCCGGTATCGGCTGCGCCATGCTTCTTGGTGGTTTCATCGGCCCCAAACTGACCGAAATGGTAACCCTTGAGCAGTATAAATTCGCCTTCGGCTGGATCCTTATCGTCCTGGCCGGCCTGATGTTCTGGCAGACAACGCCCGGCTATCTCGAGAAGAACAAAAAGGAACAGGCCATTCTCAAGGAATTCAAGAAACGCGCTGAAGAAGCGGCTAAAGGCAAATAATCGGTCACTACAAGGAGGAATCCGATATGAAAGTAGAATTTTGGGGTCAGGAATTTCAGGTCAATATGGTGGTCGGCTG
>JANOIV010000051.1:0-3387 GCA_031407875.1 Desulfobulbaceae bacterium
AGAAGGGACGACCATGATTGGCATCTTTCACGATACGGCTCTTTTGCAGTCGGTCACAGACTCGGTGTACCACATATGCTGACAGAAAACTTCGATACACTCCAGAGCCCATGCAGTCTCCGGCAGAGTCAGATGAAACGATCCGCATCAGCAGACACTTCAAGGAGAACAAGAATGCACGACGGTTTTGTCATAAAAAACGCCCATGTCGTAACCCCGGAAGGGGTGAGGGAAAATGCCTCGGTACAGGTTGAAGACGGGCGTATCGTCGAGATCCGTGAAGGTTCACTCGAGAAAACCAGAGAGATTGACGCCGGCGGGAATTACCTCTTCCCCGGATTTGTCGATATGCATTCCGATGCCATCGAAAAGGGCATAGAGCCCCGGCCGAATACCTTTTTTCCGGTCGACATCGCCGCCTATGAACTCGACAAGAAGATCGCCTCCTGCGGCATCACGACCATGTACCATTCTCTCTCCTTTGCCGAACTGGAGATAGGGCTCCGCAACAACAGTACGGCCGCGGGAATCATCCGGCAGATCAACGGACTCAACGGCAAGCTGAAGGTGAATACCAAGATCCATGCCCGTTTCGAGATTACCGACCTCGGAGCGGTGCCCTTTCTCGAAGGTCTCATCCGGGACGGCCAGATCAACCTCTTCTCCTTCATGGATCACTCTCCCGGCCAGGGCCAGTTTCGGGACATCCTCTCGTTCAAAAACTATTATGGTCCGGTTTATGCCAAAACGGATTCTGAGATGGACCAGATCATTGAGCGCAAACTCCAGGCCAAAAACAGCGATGCCCCCCGCAGTATCGCCCACCTGATCGGTCTCTGCCGCGAGCACGGGATCGCCATCGCCTCCCATGACGACGACTCCCAGGAGAAGATCAGCTGGCTGAAGGAGATGGAGATCGGCATGACGGAGTTTCCGGTGAATATCGAGGCGGTACGCACTGCCCGTGAACTGGACATCAGCGTCTGCCTTGGTTCGCCCAACGTGGTGCGGGGCCAGTCGCAGGCCCGTAACCTGAGTGCCAGGGAGGCGATCAGCTGGGGATATGGCGATATCCTCTGTTCCGATTACTCACCGATGACCATGCTCCATGCCGTGCTGACTCTGGAGAGGCTCGGCATCCTGCCGCTGCACGAGGCAATAAAGATGGTCAGCCTGAACCCGGCCCGGGCTGTCAGTATTGCCGATTATACCGGATCACTGGAGGAGGGAAAAGATGCCGACATGGTGCTGGTCGATCATTCCGACGATTTCCCGCGGGTGCTGAAGACATTTGTCGCAGGCCGGGAGGTCTTTGCCACATGCTGAACATCGGCAGCAACATCAACGAAGCACGGGTGGATGGCAGCCTGAAGGCATTACAGCATGACCTGGCGGCCTTCCGGGGATTTGGCCTGACAGCGGCGGAGATCTCGATTCACGGTCTTGACGCCGTCAGAAACGGTTGCATCGATCGCCGCAGGACCTCGGAGATCCGGGCAATCCTGGCTGAGTTTCCGTTCAGTTACAGCACCCACGCCCCCAATCCCTTGAATCTCATGGACAACCACTCTTTCGCCATGCACCGGGATGTGTTGCATGCTGCCCTGGAATTTTCCTCGGCGATCGGTGCACGCTGCATGGTCTACCATCCCGGCCGCTACCTGGCCGAGGAAGAGTTTGGCATCCGCGGCCAGGTATCCCTCACAGTAAACGAAAAGCAGCTGTTACTTGACCATGAGGCAGAGGTCCTCCAGGAGGCTGCCGACTCCTTCCCCGAGGTGATCATCGCCATGGAGAATGCCCGACCGTATCTCTATCATTCGCCCTATTGCTATGCCGAGGTTCCTCACGAGCTGACAGTGCAGATCCGGCGTATAAATCGGACGAATGTCCGGATGACCCTTGATTTCGGGCACCTGCACCTCTCGGCCCGGCATTACGGCCTGGATATGATTGCCGAGGTCAGGGCCGCCGCACCTTTCATTGCCCATTGCCACGCCCATGATAATTTCGGCCGTTCGGTCTATTACAGCGAAAAGAGCCAGACTCACCAGATTCCCTTTGGCAGGGGTGATTCCCATATGCCGGTCGGCTGGGGGACTGTGCCGTTTCATGATCTTTTTGCCGAGTTTGTCGGTGACTACAGTGGACTGTTGATCTGTGAACTGCGTAGCCGCTATTTCGAGCAGACCGGTGAAGCGGCGGAAAATCTTGCCGCGATCCTGCAGAAACTCGGGGTCTGAACGGCAGAATAAAAACAATTCCTCACGCAATATAAACAGTTTCCTCATCCGGCCTCGGTACACTCAGAGGCATGATAAAACTCCTCAAGTATCACGAAAACGAACATGACCTCGAGGCCGATGCCGCCTTTTTTGCCCGGCGCATCCGCAAGTCCCCTCTGCAACCCTTTGCCGCCGGAGATACCAGCACCGGTATGGAATACGAGCTGCAGGTCGCAGTGCAAGGCGAACACAATTCCGTCGACCTGCCCCTGTCCATCCGCGCATCGAGTTTTTTCCGCAACACCGTCAAACGGGCCGCCCGCGGCGACCTGCCGCCATGGAGTATCGATTCCCTGCGCGATTTCCTCTACCACAACGACACCGGGGTCTGGGAAAACAGCTGGATCAGGATACAGGAAGGCCGCCTGAGCGACTATGCCAAAAAACTGCTCAACCACGATCTCCTCGCCGACAAAAACCAGCCGGACGGCCCGAAACGCGAGGATTTGCACCGTTTCTCCGTTACCGTAAAAGGCCAGACATGGCTGCGGCTGCCGATCAGCTACCTGCTGAAATTGGCCCTGGCCGATGCCATCGGCTCTTCCGCCTCAATCTCGTCGGTCATCTTCAAGACCGGCCGGGATCTCCTGCCGCATTTTCTCAGTGACAATACCTCGCCGGAGATCCTGTCATTTACCATCCCGGTGGCGACAGACGGCCAGGTCGGCAGGATGGCGGCCCGCGAGACGGCCAGGAGCTTTCTCCTCAGCCAGATCCTCGTGCAATACGCCAACAGCAAGCTGGGTCTTCTGGAATCAGGGCAGAAGTGCCTGCTCTACAACGCCCCCCACGCCCCTTACCGTCAGAAGAAACTCAACGAGATAGTGCCGGACGGATTTTATCGCCACCTCTTCATGAGTCCCTGCCTGTCCGGTTGGGACCGGGGAGAAGAGAAACACCAGTATATGGCCCTCTGTCACCGAACCCTGTCGCGCAGCCAGCTCAACACCATCAGCAAACTCAAAGATGCCGGCATTATTACCAGCAATCTGGTGACCCTGCCCAACACCTCCAACACCTGCCTGGCCAATAACGGCACCCATGTCTCTTTAGGCAGCACCTTCCTCACCTCGCTCGCCGCCGACAGCGGCTCCGGTTTCAC
>JANOIV010000130.1:0-3037 GCA_031407875.1 Desulfobulbaceae bacterium
CATCTCGGTAAACAAACCAGTTTCGGGCTTGGCCGGATACAGGTTGGTCTACCGGCATGAAGAATATTCTGCTGGCAGTCTGCGGTCTTTCTCCGCAGGTCGTAACGGAAGCACTCTATGCTCTTTTTCATGAAGGACGCAGCGTCAACGCCATACATCTTATCACCACACGATCGGGCAAGGACCGTGTCCTGACGGATCTGCTCGTTCCGACAACCGGAAAATATCACGCCCTTCTTGCTGACTACGGCATAGCCCCGGATTCAATCTCCTTCACGAACGAAAATCTTCATGTCCTGCACGATGCCACCGGCCGTGAGCTTGAAGATATCATTTCCCCCGAAGACAACGAAATCCTGATGCAGACATGTCTGAGCCTGGCTTTTCAATTTACCGGTCAGACGGAGACAGCCGTTTTCTTTCTCGTTGCAGGTGGCAGGAAAACCATGACCTCCTGCCTGACCCTGGCAGCCCAACTCTACGGCAGACAACAGGACCGCATTTTCCATGTTCTGGTTTCACCTGAATTCGAAAGCTCCCGCGATTTCTTTTTCCCGCCCCGGCGATCCATTAAGGTTGAATTGCGGGATAAACAGGGACAGCCTTTTTGGAAGGAAAGCCGCTTCGCCCAGATTCATCTCATCACTATACCGTTCATTTCGGTGCGTGATCGCCTGCGGCAGGACCAGCTCGATAGCCCGCATTCTCCTGCGGATCTCATGCATGCCCTGGTCCGCGACTCACCCCCTGATCTCATCATCAACCTGAGTGAAGGTAAACTGATCTTCGGCCGTCTCGAATTGGATATGCACCCCACCAGACTGGCCTTGTACACCTTTTTTGCCGAACGTAAAAAGAACTGTCAGCCGGATTCTTCCTGTTTTGGTTGCAGTGATTGCTTTATTGAGGCGAATAAAATCGATGGTAGGGCTATCGCCCTGCTCTATGGACGCATTTCCGGCTCCCGCCTGCTGGAGGAGATGAGTGACTCCGGCATCAGCAATCTGAACAAAGAAAACTTTCAGTCGTATAAGTCCAAGATCCGCAAAGATATTCTCATTGCCTTCGGCCAGAATAACACAGCTGATCTGGAAATTGCCTCCGAAGGCAGCCGGCCCGACACCAGATACGGCATCCGACTTGATCGCAGTCGGATCAGAGTGGAGTGGTGACATGGCACGAAAACTTCTCTCGTTTCTCGGCACCAATAATTATCTGGCCTGCACCTACTTCCAGGCCGGGCAAGAAATGGCCAATGTCCGCTTCGTCCAGGAAGCGCTGAGCCAGATGCACTGCTCTGGCTGGAGCCCTGAAGATCAGATCGTGATTTTTATTACTCCTGAAGCCTTGCAGAAAAACTGGGAAGATGACGGCCACCCCGACGAAAAATGCCCAGGTCTGCATCGCCGTCTACTCGCATTGAACCTTCCCTGCCGGATACGACCGGTTTCAATCCCGAACGGCAAAAGCGAGGAGGAAATCTGGGACATTTTCAGCACGGTCTGCAACGAACTTGCCGATGGCGATGCAGTGATTCTCGACATTACTCATGCCTTGCGCTCTCTACCGATGCTGGCCATGGTTGTCCTGCAATATGTACGGGTGCTGCGCAATGTGCGTCTGCAGGGTATCTTCTATGGTGCTTTCGAGGTACTTGGCCCGATTGGCGAAGTAAAGAAAATGGCGGTGTCGGAGAGACGCGCGCCGGTGTTTGACCTGACCTCCTTTGCCCGGCTGGCCGACTGGTCTGTTGCCGTGGATCGCTTCCTTGCCGCCGGAGATGCTGGCATGATTCACGAACTTGTCAGACTCCAGGCTATCCCCTTCATCAAGGCCGAGTCAAATGACAGCCAACATGGTGAGGCCATCGCCGTAAAAAATCTTGCCAAACGCCTGCTTGACTTTACAAAGGCAATGGCTACCTGTCGCGGGCTTGCCATTTCGCAGTGCGCTACGTCTCTGAACCAGGCCCTCGATGATTGCCGGCAGGCTGCTCTTATCCCGCCTCTTGTACCGCTATTGGAAAAAATCAGAGAACGAACAGAGGGATTCAGCGGCATCAATGAAATCCACGACGGAATTCGGGCCGCCCGCTGGTGTCTTGAGCACAACCTCATCCAACAGGCCTATACCATCCTGCAGGAGACTGCAGTTTCCTTTTTCCTTTGTAAGGCGGAAGATGCTGGATCAACCGGCAACCACATCCTTAATGTGGAAAAACGCGCAATGGTCACAGGGGCCGCATCGCTGCTGGCAAAGAACAGAGCATCATCCGAGGGCCGGTTTCTTACTGAACACGCCGATCTGTGGCCGAAAATCTGGTCCACCATGGGGGAAACCGATAAAAATTATCAGATGATGAGTGCGCTTGAACACTGCCGGAATGACCTGAATCACGCCGGTATAAATCAGAATGCGAAACAAGCGAAGAAGTTTAACCTCCCCTTGGAGAAAGCGATTCAATGGCTCGAAGATGTTGTAAAAAATGATAGTGTATCTGGCTGACATCTACGATCACGGCCTCCCCTTCCCTGACGACCGAGTTCTCCGAAAATGCCCGGCACCCCGGTAACAGATATTTGCTGCATGATGGCGACTCCTGTGGGCTTTCCAGCAAAAAAGGTCCATAAATATACGTTTTGCAAACACAAGCGTGGCCTGTTTGTGTTTGCCCTTGTCCCATAAAAGAGAGGGTGATTTATAACTGAAGAAGCCGCGCCCCGTGAATAATCCTGAGGACCATAACCGAATCGCCCTGGATTCGAAAGATGATCCGGTAGTTCCCGTGGACAAGATGGCGGTAGCCTGTGTCAAGCAGGGCATTTTCCGGGATCAGGGCAGCACGCTCGGGCATGGTAGCCAGGGAAATAACTTTTTCCTCAATGGTCAGGACGACGGCAGCCCCGTTTTCCGGGCTGTCGGCTCTGATATAATCATACATCTCGGCAAGGTCATTCTGGGCATGCCGGGTCAGGAGAACCTTATATGTCCTTGGCACGCTTAAACTCCTCGAAAAAAGAGACCGCCTCATCCATCC
>JANOIV010000147.1:0-20584 GCA_031407875.1 Desulfobulbaceae bacterium
GCAGCTATACTCTGTACCAGATCATAGCAGTCCGGGTCGGGATAATAGCCAAGGTCCTCCACCGTCCGACTGAGGACGCAACGCAACCATTCCGGCGGCCCCAGCGGATTGATATTAGCGCTGAAATCAAGAACACCTCCCTGTCCTGCCGTCATCCTGCGGCGAAAGGCATGGATATTGCCCCCGTGCCCGGATGGAGTTGTTTTTTCAGCGGTTGCCATAGCTCTCCTCATTCGATTATTTTCAGGGTGTAAGCCATTCTCGTGGATCTGAGTTAGGCTCAAGCCTAACTCAATAAAGGCTCACATTTAAGGCCACCGCGGTCATCAACTCGGCAAGTTCGCAGACCGCGCCCAGGGTATCGCCCGTCGCCCCACCCAGACTCCTTCGACACCAACCGGCAAAGAGAAGAATCGTAGCAGACAGCACCGCCCCGAGACACACAGCAGTTTGCCAAAGACACAGAGAAAAGGTGACGGACAGGCAAAGAACAGCCATGAAGGAAGCGGCACTCAGCCAAGCCGCTTTGACTGTGCTCTTTGAATAGAACAGTCTCCCCAAGCCTCCTTCTGTCCTGGCATAGGGCAGGATGGCCATGCTCAGGACAATGGCACAGCGTCCGGCGATGGGCATCAGAAGAAGAGCAGGCAGGAGCAAGCCGGGGGGGAGTGAGCTGAGTGCGACATATTTCCCGCCCATCACGAAAACAATGGCTACAACCCCCATAGCACCGATATGGCTGTCACGCATAATGACAAGTTTTTCTGCTCTGATCCGACTGCTCAGCAGTCCATCGGCCGTGTCCGCCAGGCCATCAATATGCAGACAGCCGGATATGACGGCGAGCAGGACTATCCCCGCCAGGGCAACCAGAGGCTGGGGGAGGATATGGCCGAGCAAGCTAGCTGTCAGGGTGCAGAGACCACCAATGCCCAAACCGATGAGAGGAAAAAAGAACAGGCTGCCGGCAAAGTATTGACCATCCTCTTCCGCCCGCCAGGAAAGAGGCAGGATCGTCAGAAATCGCAAGGCGGTCAGAAGAGATACGGGCGGATGTTTCATAAAACCATATCCGGGAAGTTCTTGTCGAAGTGCACGACTTTTCTACTTGTCTGCACCGGCGACGGCCGCCTCGGCAAAGGTCGCCACCTCAGTCAGTATGGCCACTGCCGCCTCGACAAGATTCATGGCCAGGGCGGCACCGGTCCCCTCCCCCAGCCGGAAATTAAGATCGAGCAGAGGCCGGGTACAACCCAGCATTTCCTGCATGTACCGGTGACCAGGCTCGACGGATCTGTGCGAAAAAATGAGGTAATCGCGGACAAATGGCTCTATTTTATAGGCAATGAGGGCGCCCGCGGTGGAGATGAATCCATCGACCAGAACGGGTTTTTTATGGGCCGCAGCACCGAGGATAAGGCCGGCAATCCCGCCAATCTCAAAGCCACCCACCTTGGCCAGGATATCAAGACCGTCTTTGTTGTTTGGTGTATTGACTTCAAGAATCTTTTTTATGGTTTTGATTTTGTGTGCCAATTGCTGATCATCAAGACCTGTTCCACGGCCGGTCAGCTCTTCCGGACTCCTGCCTGTGCAAATCGCCGCAATGACGGTAGAGGGTGTGGTATTGCCGATCCCCATATCGCCCGTGCCAAAGATATCGTAGTCGGCGGCCAGCTGATTGGCCACGTCAATCCCTGATTCCACCGCCCTTCTGGCCATGGCCGGACTCATCGCCGGACCGACGGCGATATTGTCGGTACCGAGTCCCACCTTTTTATTGATGATTTTCCCGGCACGGGCGAGTTCGTTGAGGTCGGCCGCGACCCCCATATCCACCACAAAAACCTCGGCTCCGGCCTGCCGGGCCAGGGCGTTGATGCCGGCGCCGCCATTGACGAAATTATTGACCATCTGGGAGGTGACTTCCTGCGGGAATTTACTGACGCCCTCGACAACCACCCCATGGTCACCGGCCATAGTGACGATGGCTTTTTTTCGGACAGGAGGATACATCGACCTCGTCATTCCGGCAAGATCGATGGCCAGATCCATAAGATCTCCCAAAGCCCAGTGTGGTAAAGCCAATTGATCAAGCCGTTCTTTGGCCTTTGCCCGGTATTCATGATCCTGGGGAAAGATATTCTGCAGTGTTTTCTCAAGTGTGCCCATGTTTTGTTCTTCCTGTGCGATGGATTATCTCTTGTTGTCGCTCTCTTTTTTTAAAAAAAGGGGAATACCGCAACTAACGAGTATCACCTCAGCGGCGGCGGTTGCCAGCAAGCGGTTGCAATATCCCACCAGATCCCGATATTGCCTGGCCAGAGGATTGTCAGGCACGATGCCCAGCCCCACCTCATTCGTGACACAAATGATCGTGCCCGGATGTCGATGCACGGCTGCCAGCAGGCTGGTACATTTCCTCTCCATGCCCTGTTCGTCAAAGACCGTGCCGCTTTTTTCGGCCAAGAAGAGGAGATTGTTGACCCACAGCGTGAGGCAGTCAATGAGGACCAGGCCGTACTCAGCTGATCGACCCAGTTGAGCGGCAAGATCAAGCTCCTCTTCAATGCAGTGCCAGCCCCGGCCTTCGCGCTCCTGGCGATGTTTGCCAATGCGCTGGGCCATCTCCTCATCCACCGCCGGGCAGGTGGCCAGAAAGCAGCGTCGCGCGGAAACCTCCTCGCCGCGTTGCAGGGCGTAGGAACTCTTACCGCTTCGGGCGCCCCCGGTGATAATGATGAGTTTTGCCATAGTCTACCTGCCTTGATTGAGACCGACCAGAACGCCGCCTTCCGCATGCAGATCGATGACCGAACATAGTCCCGGCTGGATCTCAAAGGCGAGATGCCGGTCCGGACCAAGCCCCAAAAAGGAGCAGATAAGCTGTTTGATAACTCCGCCATGGCTGATGATGAGAAGTCGCTCAGCCGGCTGCTCGGTGATCCTCTGTCGAGCCTCGTTGATCCGGCCCAGAAAGGCCCCAATGCCTTCGCCCCCCGGAAAGGTGAAATCCTCGGACCAGGTGGCCCATTGGTTTACGAGCAGCGCATCCCTTTGCTGGATTTCAGCAAAGGTCAGGCCCTCCCAATCACCGAAGTCGATCTCCCGCAATTCGCTGCAGATTGCGGCTGTTATTCCCATATCGAGGATTTCCAGGCTCTGCCGACAACGTAGCTGAGGGCTGCAGAGGATGACGTCGAAATTCTGCCGGCGCAGAAAAGGGCAAATCGCCGCCAGATCTTCACGTCCTTCGGTCAGGAGCGGCAGATCGGTGGAGCCGATATACCGGCCTCCGGTGTCGACCCGGCCATGTCGCAGAAGGTAGAGTCTCTTTGGCATCAGAGTTGCCCTTCATCACAGGCCTTCTGCAGGGCGTATTTGTCGCTGTAGCCCCTGGGCGTCACCATCTTACCCCGCCAGGAAAAGGTGCAGCTGTTGCCGATGATAATCGTCGTCTGCATGGTGATCTCAGAGGCCAGCATGTTTTCCAGATCCGTCACCAGGATATGTTCGTCCGCCCGGGTCGCCCCTCTGACAATCCCCACCGGGGTTGAGGCCAGACGGTACTGCAGAATAATATCCCGGGCTCGGGCGATCTGTTCCGTCCGTTTTTTGGACTTGGGATTATAGAGGGCGATGACGAAATCGGCCGAGGCCGCGGCATGCAGACGGCGCTCAATCGTCTCCCAGGGCGTCAAGAGGTCGGAGAGACTGATCGCTGCAAAATCATGCATCAGCGGCGCCCCCAGACGGGCGGCACAACTGTTGATAGCGGCGATGCCCGGCAACACTTCGATTGCGATCAGCGAATTCCGTTCGGCGGCTATTTCAAAGAGCAGGCCGGCCATGGCATAGATCCCCGGATCGCCGCCGGACACCATGACCACCTTATTCCCGGCCTCGGCCAGATCAAAGGCGGAATTGCAACGGCCAACCTCCTGCATCATCGCCGAAGAAATGATTTTCTTGCCGGCAAGCTGATCGGCCAGCAAGTCGAGATACGTACTGTAGCCGATCACCACGTCGGCCGCACGGATGCAGTCCATCACCGCCGGGGTGATATGGTCGACTGCCCCGGGCCCGGTACCGACTACGGTTATTATCCCTTGAGGTGGACTGATTTTTCGGCCACCGCCGTTGTCACATCTTTCCATTTCATTTTCCTGATAAGTAGCCGGCCCTGGCAGTTTTCGCCGCTGGCGGCCAGGATTGCGGCAGGTTCGGCCACAGCCTTTACGCCCAAGGCGGCCATGGCGTGCGCTGATTCAGTGATCCCTGTAACTTCGTTCAGCTGCTCCCGGCTGAAAAAATGTACGGGCAGATTATTGTCCTGAGCAAAGAGAAGTAAACCCTGCTCATCTATCTTGGCATCAATCGTTGCCAACCCGGCGAGAGCACGTCTGTCGAGTCCCTGTTTGCTGCAGGTCTCTTCAACCGCGTGGCCAATATCCGCAGCCGAGGTCCCTCGGTTACAACCAATTCCGAAAAAGAGATTGCAGGGAGAGAGTTGCACGGCATCCTGGGGCAGGTTTTTTTTTGAGCTTACTATAATATCGGCATCCCCGGGCAGAGCTACCCGATGGAAATCGGCAGGCAGTCCGGTTAGAGCACATTCACTGTAAATGCGCAGACTGCCGGTATTTACCATCCTGGCGGCCGCTATAGTCATCGACCTGCGCTCCGAGCGCAGCAGAAGGCCGTTCTCTCTTGCCCACAGATCAAGGGCAGTCAGCCCCAGGATATCAGAGGCGGTAGTGATAACGACAGAACCATGGGTGATGGCAGCCACCTTCCGAACCAAGGCGTTTCCTCCCCCCAGATGCCCGGAAAGAAGGCTGATGACATGCCGTCCCGCCTCATCAAGCACGACAACGCAGGGATCTGCATATTTGTCACGGCAAAGAGGGGCAATTGCCCGGACCACAATGCCGGCTGACATGATACAAATCAAGGCATCATAGACCGTCCAGGCCTCTCGCAGTGTGGCCGCGATACTGCTCCCTTGCTGGAGAACCCTGGCCCCGGTGAGTTCTTCGGCAATTTTTTCCGCCAGCCTTTTTCCTCCGGCAGTTATGGTAACGATTGCGATATTCATGCTTTTGCTCTCAGGTTTTTCAAAACCCCATACCTCCGGGAGATACAATAGAAAATCAAGGATATCGAACCCTTTTGCTGAAGTAAATCCACAAGTCAAGAAGGAGGAAATCTTTTTTTTCCCCTCTTTCGGTCTTCTTGATGCAGGGCTGAAAAGAACAGATTTTTCAATAAACTTCTCTCTTTTTCAACTCAACATGAAAAAGAATACTTTCTCTTAATTCTGCAGAGAATTGGCACTCAACAGGTACTTCTTCTTGACTTTTCCCTCTCTCTTTAGAGAAAATACAGTATCCTCGCCCTCATTTATTGGTCGTAAACCTCATTGCCATTACCCGGAAAGAGTATGTCAGACCGCCAAGAGCAAAACTCTCTATCAGAAAAGCACAGAATGGACAGACCGGAAAATCATTATCGCTATGCCGCCCTTCTGGTTATTGATACCAGGGCAATTTTTCATTCATGCAATGATACCTTTCTGGAAATATCCGGCTATACCCGGGAAGAAATCACTGGCAGAAGCCTTTTCGATCTCCTCCATATCCACGACACAGAACATGTCCAACGGGTCTTTGCGGCTACAGACCAATTCCCGGAAAACTGCGGCACCGTCACTTTTCAGGATAAACAGGGCAACTCCCTGCCCTATTTCTTTAGCAGCTGTAATCTCCCCGTCTGTTCTGCCGGCCGGTTGGTCGCCATAAGCCTCTACGATATCAGTCGGGAAGATAGACTCCGCCGCTCCCTTGCGGCAACGCAGAAAACTCTGGAAAGGACCATTACCGCCCATGATAGAAAGCTCCATGAATACACTGCCTCTCTCATTGAAACCAACGTTGATCTGCGCAAAAAAGTCCGCGAGCACGGACTGGCGGCAGAGGCCCTGAAGGCAAGCGAATCCCGTTTTCGTAATCTCACTGAGACCACAAGTGACTTCATCTGGGAAATAGATCGAAACGCCTGTTATACCTATGCCAGTCCCAAGGTCGCCAAGCTCCTGGGCTTACACCCCTGAAGAACTTCTGGGACAACAATTCCTGCTGCTGCGCACCCCGGAAATGGCTGCACGATTCATCAGAGAAATCGAAATGGAGCCCAATCCTGAATCAGGCTTTTTCAGTTGGCATTATTCTCACACGCATAAAGATGGAAGGGAACTAAACAACCACCTGTTTGAAGCAGGTGGTTTTGCATTCGCGGACTGAAAGTCCAGCAATACCGGCCTTAGCCGGTTGGTATATTCGAGGTCAAATCGATCATTGGGGTCTTTCTCGAAATGATGGGGCCAGATACTCCTGAATCATTCCTTTTGTGAGTTCGCCAGAGGTAACATAAAATCACCCTCTACCCCAAGAATACCGACCAAAAAACCGTTTTTTGAATAAGCCAACTGCTAGCAGAATGCTACTCGCCTAAAAAGCGAGGATTTTAACCTTTTACAGAAACAATCAATACCGCCGGCAGTACCGAATTGTGCAAATATTTTCATCAGATTGAGACATCGGCACACCGTCTATTGCCGCTCATCAACAGCCTGCTCGATCTCTCGAAACTTGAGGCCGGCAAGGTGAGGTATGATATCGTATATGGAAATATTCTCGATGAGGTGCTGAGCGCCATTGATGAGATAACCCCTCTGGCGGCCCAGAAAGATATCGAGATCATTATCGACTGACAACATGTTGAAACGAGCGCCTATTTTGACAGGAACAAAACAGGTCAAGTTCTCAGAAATATTTTCTCGAATGCGGTCAAATTCTGTGACAATGGCAGCACAATCACCATATCGTTTGCCATAATTACCGGCAAGAATATGAAAAACCAGCTCTGCACCACTATTGCCAATACCGGAATAGGCATCCCAGCAAAGGGACTGGAAAGGATATTCGATAAATTCGCCCAGAGCAGTAAAACCAAAACGGGAGCGGGTTGAACGGGATTGGGACTGGCAATCTGCCGGCAGATTCTGCTTGATCTGCATGGCCGGATCTGGGCCGAGAACGGCGATACCAACCGGACCCTTTTTCATTTCACCCTGCCGACCTACCCGAAGGACGAAAAGAGCGGGGTAAAACGTTGAACCGACCTTATTTGCCGGGGCCTGGGCCGGCCCGTTTCATCTCGATTTGCCGGTACAGCTCACCGGACATTTTCTGCGCCCGGGCAAGTTCCTCCTGCGTGAGGACTGTTTCGAGAAATGAGCGGGCCGCCTCGGCATCCTGATAGCCATTTGACGCCGCCAGATTGAGCCAGGCGTAGGAATTCGGCAGATCAACCGTGTCTACGCCGTTACCGGTATACCACATGATACCCAGATTATACTGGGCAATGGCCAGTCCGGAATTGGCCGCCTGGGAAAAGAGCTCAAAGGCCTTGGCCGAATCTTGATTCACCCCGTGCCCGACAAAATAAAGAAAGGCCAATTCATTCTGGGCATCCTTGTCGCCATTTTTTGCTGACTGTTCATACCAGCGCACAGCCTCGGGATAGTTCTTGGGAACGGTCTGCCCGATAAGAAAGGATTGGGCCAATATCTTCTGTGATTCCGGGCTGCTTTTGCCATTGCGGGCGGCCCGATAGAGAAGGCGAAAGGCCTCCTTGGGATTTTTCTCGGTGCCGCGACCAAAAAAATACATACCTCCTGCGATAAACTGCGCCTCCGCGTCCCCACGCTCTGCCGCTGCGAGATAGAAAGAAAGCGCCTTGGCATAATCCCGATTCCCGTCCTTTCCCCAGTAATACCGCTGGCCAGAGCTCTTGAGTTGGCCAAGAGACGGCTGACCGACACAAAGACCCGAGAATAGGAGTAATCCCAGGGCTTGAATACCCCAAACACAGCACCGTTTTTGCCATTTTTTCATATCATTCTCGCCCTGTTTTCATGCCTGGCTATTCATTGTCCCTTTTTTTATGCATGAGGCCCGCAAGCTGTTCTTGAGCGAAGACCAGGCTCGGATCAAGGGTCAGGGCAATGGTGAAGTAATGAATTGCCTCTTCACGCTGTCCCAGACGGTTGTAGTTCACCCCGAGATTCGCGTAATCGATACCTGAGGCAGGATTGAGGGCCACAGCACGTTTGCAATGAACAATCGCGGCCTCGTACTGCTCAAGTTTGAAGAGACAGACGCCCAGCAGGTTATGGATATCCGGGCGTTCTTCATCCTCAGCGAGGCCCTGCGTCAGTACCTCGACAGCCTCTGCATACCTGCCCATTTCCTTCAGACAACTGCCTTTATAGGAAAAAATATAGGGAAGATCTTCGTGTTCCGGTGAGAGCCGCAGGGCACTGTCAAAATGCCCCAAGGCCTCAGCGTACAAGCCCCGTTCGACCGCGTTGCGGCCCCTGTAAAAGGCCAGGTAATAGGCCTTGGGCAACAATATCTCCATCTCCTGGAGTTTTTCTTCAAGCAGTTCTGGGTCATGTACACATTCAACCAACAGTTTGGCGGAAAAAAGTCCCACATCCTGAATCATTGAGCGCTCCCGGAAATGGGCGCCGGGAATGATCGTGTAGAGCGCCGGGATATCAAGCTGTGCATGGGTCACATCTATCACGAACACCTCCATTTTGATATTTTGCAGGGCGGCGATACAGCGTTCAATCTCCACCTTGATATTGTTGTCCGAGAGATCGCCCATCTGCTGCATTTCGATCCGGGTCGACGACTCGGTCAGATAAACCACTTCTGCCATGGCAAGGGGTTTGGGCAGGCCGGAAGCAACATAATTGGAGCCGGTGTTGAAATCACCTGCCAGTTGGGCAACTTCCGTCACCGCCCGGATAAGGGCCTTTTCTGGCGAGGGCGTCGTGCCTGCGGTATAGACGATCTCGCTTTTCTCAGGAAAGGTTGAACGGTCGATCGCCAGGGCCGCTACTGTACAGATGCCGGTATCGAGTGTGAAGTCGTTGAGATACAGATCGATATTATTTTTCCTGAATTTTTCGATGAGATCGATGGCGACGGGATCACGGACCGAATCAGGGTCAATAGCCGGAGTCCTGAGTTTCTGGCGGTTGACCAGCGAACAGACATGCCGCTCGACAACCTCACAGATCCCCTGAAGGGCCGCCTCTTCGCAGGTATTGCCGGCCGATGGGCCGTTGAATTCATTGATGGCAAAGAACCAGGAAAAGGGTATCAGCACATCCTCCCCTTTCGTGATATTTCTGGCCCAGGCCCACTGCAGGGGGATGTCTTTGAGCAGGGCTTCAAGAAGGTCGCAGCCGGTGGTCTCGTCATGAACGGACTTGAGCAGCAGGTCAATATCCAGCACAGGATAGCCGGCTTGGCGCATTGCCGCGTAATCGCCGATGCTGAAATTGTCCCTGTTGTTCTTGAATGAGAAAAAGGAAAACCGCTCGGCCAGCTCCATACAAGCCGAGGCCTCAGCCTGTATCGGAGAGGCACCCTTGCCCATCTGCTTTTTGGTGCCGGTCATGGCCTGGGCGTCTTCACCGCAAATGCTGAAATAGACCGGAATATCAAGCCGGCCATTATCAATTCTCTTGACTTCATTGAGTATGACGCAGTCGAGGGACTCAATTTTTTTATAAAATTTCGCCAATGTCGCCTCAGGTCGTATCGCCTTATCCTGATCGACAGTGAAGGTTTTCAGACAATCCTGGAAGGTAATCCGTGTTTTTTTCATGGCTCTATCAATGTAAGGGTAAAAAACATATTAAAGGGAGAAATAGCTGTCTAAAGGGAGGAATAACTGTCGGCCATCTGTACGGCATCAAGATAAAACCGAACGACTTTCTCCTCTGTGAGGTTCAGCGCGGCCAGGGCCTGTTCAATCCCCTGCCATTCTCCGACCTCATAGAGTTCCACCAACCTGAGATACGGGAAGAGAGGGCCCGATCTTTTGACCAGGGCCTCGCTAACAGTGTCCGTCAGAGGCAGTTGGCCGATGAGGTATTCCATGGAATTATCGAGCATCGCATCGATCAGGGAAAATAATCCAAGCATGAAAAATTCACCACTGGTCTTTTTCAGTTCCACGCCAAGATGTTCGAGAAAGCGGGCCCTGATTATGGAGGTCTTCATCAGCTCATCGGGTTTATGAGCGGCAAGGCGACTGGTCGCTATAAGAGAGACGAACAGACGTGTGCCGCGCTCCCCGAGATACGTAATGGCCTGGCGTATGGAAGAAAGGGGTTGCAAACGGGAAAAAAAGGCTGAATTGAGGTAATTCAGCAGCTTGTAGGATATCGAGACATCCTGATTGATGATCCTGTCAAGGGTAGTGATGTCAAATTCGACCCGATTCACCTCACAGATCAGTTGCATAATAGTCAACTGAGAAGAGGATATATCTTTATTTTTGAGTATCTCCGGCTTGGAAAAAAAATAGCCCTGAAAATAGGAGAAGCCGAGAAAGAGGGCCTGTTGAAACTCCTCATGGGTTTCCACCTTCTCGGCCAGGAGTTTGCAAGGATACACGCTGAGGGCCTTGACGAGCTTTTCTATCTCCTCAAGAGGCGTCAGCCGGAAATCGATCTTGATGATTTTGGCAATCTCGATAAGAGGAACGAGGTTGTTTGCATAGACGAAATCGTCGAGGGCAAGTTCGTAGCCCTTTCTCTTGAGGGCCAGACAGGCATCAATTACTGCCCGGGAAGGTGTTACATTCTCCAGCACCTCAACCAGAATTTTATCCTTGGGAAGGAGGGTTGGGATGCCACGCAGGAGGAGGTCCTCGGTAAAATTGATAAAGACCCTGTGCCCTCCGGAAATATTATCGATGCCTATAGTCAAAAAGGTCGAAGACAGGAGACTGGATGTGGCAGTTTCTCCATCAACATCGGGAAAGGCATTGACCATCGAGTTCCTGAAGAGAAGTTCATATGCGAAGATTTTCTTCTGTCTGGTGAAAATAGGCTGTCTGGCAATAAAAACATCCATAGATTCAAGGCAAACTCAGGGTGGTATGTTTTTCCAAGATGCGCAGTTATTCGTCAGACTGTTGCAGGAGTAAGGCAATACGGTTTTTCCAGGACTCCGAATAGCAACACAGCACAGTCCGGCTGCAATCCCCGGCATTTTCCAGCAGGAGATGCAGGCGGTTTTTCGGCAGCAGGTCATTTCCCCGCTGAGACCATTCTATCACAGTAAGCCCCGAGAGGTTAAAATATTCCTCAAAGCCAAGGTCTGCAATTTCAAGAGAGTCCTGCAGGCGATAGAAATCCATATGATATAAGGGTATTCTGCCCGGATATTCATGCAAAATGGCGAATGAAGGACTTGTGACATAGCAGGATTCAGGGACCTCCAGGCCCCTGGCAATGGCCTGGGTCAAGGTGGTTTTACCGGCGCCCAGATCGCCATCGAGACATATTATGTCACCGGGCAGGGCCAGTTCCCCGAGTCGTCTGCCCAGATGCACGGTTTCAGCCAAGGACCTGAGATATATCCTGCATTCTTTCATCATATCCACTACCGGTTCCGGCCACTCAGCACTGTGGCGAGAGACCGCGCTCTCCTTGCCCTCAGTCTGCGATAAAAGACCCTCAGTCAAGGAAAATTATAGTTTTCAATAAAAAACAAGCATTTAGCCAGCAAAATTACAAGATTAAAGCGTTTTGCAGTGCATAAAAACAGGAGGTTATCGTCTCAAATTAGTTTATTTCGTCTTTCGCCCACCAGGTCATTAACAACTGGATATAATTGTAATATAAAGGAAGTTTTTGAGGTTGCTGAAATTTTTTATAATAACCGAGTCTGTGGCCATCCAGGTACCAGTTGGGAACAAGATAATAGCCGTACCAGAGGACTCGATCAAGTGCCTTGCAGGCAGCAGTCAGGTCGTCCTGGCTCGGGGCATAGATGATTTTCTCGACCAGACCATCCACCACCGGGGACTGTATGCCGGCATAATTATTCGAACCGTTTTTGGCGGCCGATTCGGAGTGCCAGAAATTGCGCTGCTCATTGCCGGGAGATTGCGATTGTCCATAGACATGGACGATCATGCCGAAATCGAATTTCTGCAAGCGTTCCTCATACAGGGCCGGATCGATCGTCCGATAGCGCACCTGCATCCCAAGTTTTTCCAGATTTTTCACGTAGGGTGCCATGACCCTTTCAAAGGTGGCGGAAGACAACAGTATTTCAAAAGAGAAAGGCTCGGCGGCACTGTTTTTCAGTATCCCATTTTTGATTGTCCAACCGGACTCGGCAAGAAGCTCTTTTGCGCGTTGCAGATTCTTACGCAAGCCTTTTTGGCCCTCTGTGGTCGGGGCCTGCAGGGGGCGTGTGAAAACCTCGGGGGGCAGCTGATCACGGTATTTTTCCAGATAGGTCAATTCAAGCCCCGTGGGCAGACCGGTTGCGGCTAGATAGGAATTGCTGAAAAAGGAGTTGCTCCTGGTGTATTGATTGAAAAACAGGGACTTGTTGGTCCACTCAAAATCAAAGGCCAGCCCCATTGCCTCCCGCACCCTCCTGTCCGAAAACAGTTTTTTTCGGGTATTCATGAGAAAGCCCTGCATCCCGGCATTATTGGCATGGGGAAAGAGTTTCTTGACTATTTTCCCCGACGTGAATTTCTCGCCTTGCATATCCCTGACCCATTGTTTGGCGATATTCACCGACATGAAATCAAACTCTCCGGCCTTGAAGGCCTCAAGGGCAACCACCGGATCCTTGTAGTATTTTATCGTGATTTCATCGAAATTATACATCCCCTTTCTGACAGGGTGCTCCTTGGCCCAGTAATTGGGATTACGTTTATAGGTGATCGATTTTCCGGGGTTGACGCCGGCAATTACATAGGGGCCGCTGGCCACAGGTGGTCTTAAAACATCCGGATTTTTCACCTCTTCGCCGAAACCATATTTGCTGTAAAATGCCTTGGATAACACCGGCATCTGACAGGCAATCATTTCAAGTTCCCTGTTGGCCTTGGCAAAGCGAAATCTGATTCTCTGTCCATCAAGCACATCGGATCCGACGATATCCTTATAATAAAAGGCATAAAAGGGATGAGCTTTGTCACTCTTCAAGGTCGCCAGGGTAAAGGCGATATCCTCGACAGTCACCGGCTTTCCATCAGAGAATCGGGCCTCGGAATTGATGCTGAAAACCACGGAGAGGTTATCGGCGGCGATCGCAATATCCTTGGCAATAAGGCCATATTGCACAGAGGGTTCATCAAGACTGCTCTCTCCCAGTGACTCAAAGACAAACATGTCAAGGCCAAAGGGCGCCGCACCCTTGAGGGTAAAAGGATTCATCTGGTCAAAACTGCCGATGCTGTGGAGAATGAGTTTTCCTCCCTTTTTGGCATCCGCAGAGGCATAGTCAAAGTGTTGGAAATCTGCGGGATATTTGAGTTTCCCTGAAAGACCGACACCATGGGCGGCATAGAGGGAGGAGGTCGCCAGGACGGTGATGATCATTGCAGAAATAACAGAAAAAAACATGCGCATGATGGCCTTTCTCCTTGGTAATCTCAAAAAGAGAATCCGTTCGAGCGGGCTGCCCGGTGAACGATAAAAACAAATATAGACTCGCAACTGTATCTTTTTTCGAGTAAAATATCAAATTCCGAGCTTCGGGTTGCCTCAAAACTATCTAAGCCGTTGTTAAATAATAACTTGGCCAGAGAAATACTGGGGATGGCATAAGGAGCCGTAACGAAAATATGAAAATTGGACAAGTTATTTCGTAACGGTTCCTCAACATATATCGCTTCTTGTATCAAATTCAACTGAGGAGCCGTTACAAAATAACCATTGCATTTTTGACTATTACGTTACGGCTCCTTCTGCCTGCCTTACCACTTAATTTTTATCATCTGGAGTTTATTAATGGGAAAAACTATAGCTGAAAAGATATTTGCAGCTCATCTCCGTGATACACCGTCACCAGAAAACATGGTTCTCAACCTTGATGTCGTGATGTGCCATGAAATCACCACGCCCATCGCCATCATGGATCTTGTCGAAAAAGGGATGGACAAGGTGTTTGACAGGACCAAGATCAAGGCGGTCATCGACCATGTCACCCCGGCCAAGGATTCCAAGACCGCCACCCAGGGCAAGATCATGCGGGATTGGGCAAAGCGACACCAGATTGAAGATTTCTTCGATGTCGGGGCAAACGGAGTCTGTCACGCCCTCTTCCCTGAAAAAGGCTTTGTCCGTCCCGGCTACACGGTTATCATGGGCGATTCGCACACCTGCACCCACGGGGCCTTTGGGGCCTTTGCCGCAGGTGTCGGGACCACCGATCTCGAGGTCGGCATCTATAAGGGCGTCTGTTCCTTCCGGGCCCCTGAGACCATGAGAATTACTCTTACCGGCCGACTCCAGACCGGAGTCACGGCCAAGGACGTTATTCTCTCCGTCATAAAAAAACTGACGGTGAACGGCGGTACGGACAAGGTTATCGAATTCGTCGGACCGGTAGTCGACGCCATGACCATGTCGGCCAGGATGACCATCTGCAACATGGCGGTCGAGGCCGGGGCCACTTGCGGCATCTGTCTGCCGGACCGGGTGACTGCCGAATATCTCTGGCCTTTTATCAAGGATGACTATGCCACGCTCGAAGATGCCGTAACCGATTATGCAAAATGGCATTCCGACCCTGATGCTGGATATGCGCAATCCCTTGAGCTTGATGTCACCGACCTCGTCCCCCAGGTCACCTTCGGCTTCAAGCCAGATCACGTCAAGAATATCGATGAAATGGCCGGAACCCCGGTGGACCAGATCTATATCGGCTCCTGCACCAACGGTCGCATTGAAGATCTGCGGGATGCCGCCCTCCTCCTCAAAGGCCAAAAGCTGGCGAAGGGGGTTCGTGGCGTGGTGACGCCTGCAACCCCGAAAATCTTCAGCCAGGCTCTCGATGAAGGCATCATCAAGACATTCATGGATGCCGGATTCTGCGTCCTGAACCCCACCTGTGGCGCCTGCCTCGGCATGAGCTCCGGGGTGTTGGCAGAAGGTGAAGTCTGCGCCTCAACGACAAACCGCAACTTCAACGGCCGGATGGGCAAAGGTGGCATGGTCCATCTCATGAGCCCGTTTTCCGCCGCCGCTGCAGCCATAACCGGGGTCATTACCGACCCGAGAAAATACCTTTGATACAGAATAAGAGGTTTCAGATATGAAAGAATTTGGCGGTCCAGCACTCTTTCTGGACAGAAACGACATCAATACCGACGAGATAATCCCGGCGAAATATCTTACCGAAATCTCCAAGACTGCCCTCAAAACCCATCTGCTTGAAGACCTTCTTCTCGATGGAAAGCCCTTTGAGGCCCACTCCGAGGCCATGCAAAAGGCCCGGGTGGTAATAACCAGGGCAAATTTCGGTTGCGGCTCCTCACGAGAACACGCCGTGTGGGCCTTTGAGGTCAACAACATCAACGTGATCATCGGCGAGAGTTTTGCCCGGATCTTCAGGCAGAATATGTTCAATTGCGGCATCCTGGCAATTGAACTGAAAAAAGAGCATCTCGACAGCCTCTTTGCCATGCAGGGCTCCATTGAGATAGGAGTCGATCTGCAGGCCAGCACCATGATCGCGATTTCCGACAACCCGGCCCAGAAGGCTATTTCCTGCCCCTTCCAGATGAACGGTTTGGATCGAGACCTCGTAGCGGCAGGCGGCTGGCTGGCCTTTGCCGATCAACGGTACTGATTTACCGGCATCTCATCTCTACCATAAAAAAAAGGGCCTCCCCCTGATCTCCTCAAAAGATTCAGTGTGAGGCCCTTTTTCTTCGGTTCTTTTGAACTACAGCCCCAGTTTCTGCAACTGCACGATGAGTTCTTCCTGTTCCTGACTTAACTCTTTTGGCACCTCTACACCAAGTCGGACATACATGTCCCCACGATCACCCAGAGGGCCGGCGGGGAGTCCGTGGCCTTTCAGACGCAGCCTCGACTCGTTGACCGATCGGGGAGGAATGGTGACCGAAAATTTCTTGCCCTCAAGGGTCTCGACCTCGACTTTCGTACCCAGACAGGCCTCACTGTAGGAAATCAACTTCTCAATGACCAGGTCATCTCCCTCGCGGGTGAAGCGATCATGGGCCGCAACATCGACCTTGAGATACAGGTCTCCCGGTGATCCTCCGGCAGAAGAAGCGCTGCCTTTTTCCTTCAGGCGCAATTTTTTTCCCGCTTCAATCCCTTTGGGTATCTTGACGCTGACATTCTGGCCAGTGCCATTGGTGCGCAGGGTGATATTTCGCTCGGCGCCGTGCATGACATCTTCCAGGGTGACGGTTATCTGGTAGGTCAGATCCTGGCCTTTGGCGGCTTGGCCGCAACCTCCCGAGCCGCAGCCCTGCCCTGCCATATCCTGCCCGAAGAACGAGAATTGTCCACCGCCCCCCCCCATATTCGAACGAAAGTGCATATTCTGCTTACCTCCGTTGCCGCCGCCACCGAAGTTGAACTGTCTTAAAATATCATTGATATCAAAGTTTCGGAAAATATCCTCCTGGGAAAAGCGCTGATGGAAATTCGCCGAGCCATACGTATCATACTGCTTTTTTTTCTCAGGATCTGAAAGGACCGCATAGGCCTCGCTGATTTCCTTGAATTTCTCCTCGGCTGCCTTATCACCGTCGTTCTTATCAGGATGATATTTCAAGGCGAGTTTTCTATATGCTTTTTTGATCTCAGCTGGGGTAGCGCCTTTGGTGACTCCTAAAATATCGTAGTATTCCATTACATTTGCATACCAATGTGCGAGTGGATCTCTCTGCTTATCTCTGGAGAGAAGTAAAGCTGCTCCTTTTGTCTGTTCCTCTCAGCACAATATGACTGTTTGGATAGGAGGTCAAGACTGCCTCTTCAGGGAAAACGGACACTGACGAGACGCAAAGACCCTGTCTTGACAAAGAACCCAACCCTTTTCTGCCTGTTCGTACACGTTTGATCCCTAAAACGGCACATCCTCGCCTGTTCCCATCGTCCCCGCCGGAGGCTCGGGAAATGAAGAATCCTGATAGCCGCCGCCGTAATTCTCCTGATCAGATCCGCCTCGAGCGCTCAACATCTTCATCTCACGGGCAATAATCTCGGTGGTATATTTTTCATTGCCGTTCGGATCCGTCCATTTTCTGGTCTGAATCTTCCCTTCGATATAGACCTTTGAACCTTTGTGGAGATACTCGCCGCAGATCTCGGCAAGACGGGCCCAAGCTACGATCCGGTGCCACTCGGTCTGATCCTGCATCTGACCGTCCTTGCCTTTGAATTTCTCTGTTGTTGCCATCCGAAAAGTGGCGACAGCCGCCCCGCTCTGGGTGTACCTGATCTCGGGATCAGCTCCCAAGTTACCGATAAGTATTACTTTATTTACCATGACCTGTTCTCCTTGGAAGATAAACAAATAGTTTTAAGTAGGTGGACTGAGCCGCAGTATACGATAGAATTCTCAAAGGACAAGTTTTTATCTCAGGGTCAAAAGAGAATTCTCGAGAAGCGGCTACAGTCCGTGCACGCAGCTGCAATCAGCCGGCCGGAAAACCTGTCCTGTCCAGCATGGCGGCAATACCGCCGAACTGATCAGGCACATACCCGATCACCTCTTGCCAGATCTCCTTGCTTTCCATACAGAAATAGATGCAGGTCTCGGGGGCTGCCCGTTCTTTCAGCAACTGATAAATCAGGCGATACAGAGTGACGCGATTTTTCCGGTAATACCTTGATTTACCGTCAAGTCCTTCAATAAATTCCTGGAAATATATGGGGGAGCCTGGAAAACGATCAATGCCGATCTCTTTCAGTTTTGGCAGAAATCGCAGGGCCCCGAGGGAAATCCAGGCGATTGACCGAGCCGGAACCGTCTTGAAAAGCAGATTGATCGTTTCCAGATATCCATCCTGCCAGCCCGGATAATCAATCAGAGGATCGAAGTGAAATGCCAGTTTATACCCCCACTCGGCGCACTGCCGCGCAGCCTCGAGACGTTCTGCAAGAGTTGCCGAACGGAGTTCTTCATGCTGCACAATCTGCGGGCTGTTGAGTGACCAGGCGATTACCGTATGACCGTAGTGGTTGAGGCCCTCAAGGTTTTCAATAACGGCGCTTTTGGTCTTCAGCTCAAGAATGGCGTTGTTCTTTTTCGCAAAATATTCCACCAAAATCTTACTTAATCCTGTCAGGCGATCAAGGGCCAGGGAATCGGTGAACTCGCCGGTGCCAATCCGGAACAGGCGACCTGGCTCGGCATCAAGCGCCAGATCGAGTTCTGAGAGCAGGGCATCAATGTTAACATACGAAGTGATCCAGGGCTTATTGAGATAGGCCTGGAGGATGCAATAAACGCAATCCATCGGACAGTTCATACCGGTAGTGAGCACCTGGTATGAACAGCATTGGTACTCCTTGGTCCCCGGGCAGGGCTTGAAAAACTGACCTCTGTTGGCGCAGAGATAGAGGTGCTGTTTGCCGAAGCGCAGGTTTTCCGGATACTCGCAATCGAAGTGCAGCGGTTCCTGGCGATCAGCAACGACCGACCAGGGTAGACCGGCCCGGTCAAGTATTTGCCGGGTATAGGCCAGATCCAGACAGCTCTCTTCGACATGGATATGCTTCAGATAGAGGGAAGGATCCTTCCACGAATGCAGTTTTTTCATAGGTTTATATATTCACGCCCAGTTGGGGAGTCAATTTCCAGGGAAGTTGCCAGTCGAAGGAGTTGGTGTCCTTCTGCCGTTTTACCGTGCTTGAGACAGCCTTTGCCATATACCAGGCACTTCTTCATAAGTTCCAGCCGAGTGTCTTTTCCCTGAGAGTCAGAGAGTACCCCGGACTTCAACAGCCTCAACAGGGAGTCTATCCGGAATCGGTCCATGCCTGTACGGTACTGGTAGGAGACCTGATCATCTCTGCCCCCTTCTTTGACCGTCAGGACCTCATCGACCAAGAGAAAAGGATGACGGCAGCTGACCCGCAGCCAGAAATCATAATCTTCACAACAGCGCATCGTCTCATTAAACATGCCGATCTGGCGAAAGATATCTTTTCTCAGCATAACCGTCGACATGCCGACGGCGCACAGTTCAAGGCAATGGCTGAAAATATCACCCTGGCGAGGCAGATGCCTCTTTTTCTGATTGAGATGCCGGCCACCTCGCAACCACCGTTCACGAGTATGGCTGAGAGAATAATCAGAATATTTCTCCATCAGCTGAAACTGGTGTTCCAGTTTTTTCCTCTGCCAGTGATCATCCGAATCAAGAAAGGCAACCGTCTCACAGCGGGCCTTGTCTATTCCGAGATTGCGGGCCGCGGCCGGGCCCCTGTTCACCTGGCTGAAAATCCGGAGCTCAATGCCTTGATGATCCGCCATAAGAGCAGCAAGGGTCTTGCTGCTTTCATCTGTTGAACCGTCATCAACGATGACGATCTCCGTGCAGTTCACCGTCTGGTTGAAAACAGAAAGCAGGGCACGGCAGAGCAAGGCCGAACGGTTGTAGGTCGGAATGATGACTGATACAGGGATTTTCGTTGTATTCAAGGACAATACTCTGTAATTATAAATTAAATTGTATTATATATGGCGTTTATACTGATGGGTACTGTATTATGTTCGATTTGAAATTATACTCTTTCCCTTGCAGAAGTTTAAATAAAAGATCTGAATATTAGTCAATGACCACAGATATACTTATAAATTCAAGGAGCTACGAAGTCAGACTGGCCCTTGTTGAAAATAATATCCTCACCGAGTTCCATATGCAGAGGCCAATGGAAAAAGGTCTCAAGGGAAACATCTACCGAGGCAGAGTGGTGCGAGTTCTGCCGGGAATGCAGGCGGCCTTTGTCGATATCGGCCTGGAACGCACAGGGTTCCTCTACGTCGATGATGTCTATGTCTCGGAAAAAGATATTAAAAATCGGATGCTCGGGCATGAGCACGTACTGCCACTGGATGAACTGTCCCCGGTTCAGAGCGAGAGCAGTACACGTCGCACACAGGGCCTGAATATCGAGGAACTGCTCGCTGAAGGCCAGGATGTCCTCGTCCAGGTCTCAAAAGATCCCATTGGCACCAAAGGGGCGCGCCTTACCTGCCAAATCACCCTGCCCTGCAGAAATCTGGTCTTCATTCCGCTGACCGACCATATCGGCGTCTCAAGAAGGATTGAAAACGAAGATATCCGGACCCTTCTCAAAGAGCAGATCGAAGAAATTCGTCCACAGGGCACCGGTTTCATTGTCAGAACCGTCGCCGAGCATGCAAAGGTCGAGGAACTCGAAGCGGATATGGAATTTCTGATGCTCCTCTGGGATGAAATCAGAGATCTTGCCAGAAGCTCGAAGATACCATCTTTGGTTTATGAAGATCTCGATATCACCCTCAGGTCCGTGCGCGATCTTTTTACCAGTGATGTCGACAGGCTGATCATCGACGACAAGGTCGCCTATGAAAAATTGCTGCATTTCGTCCGGGCCTTCGCCCCGCAACTGCAGGAGAGGATCAATCTCTACCAGGAAACGGCACCTCTCTTC
>JANOIV010000149.1:0-14005 GCA_031407875.1 Desulfobulbaceae bacterium
CCCGCGCGGGGGCGTGGATTGAAACGTGTAGGCAATGGCCCCTTGGATAAACCCGGCATGTCGCCCCCCGCGCGGGGGCGTGGATTGAAACTGATTACCCAGAAACCGTTCCCCGCATCCGCGGGGATGAACTGCTGGAGGCCTGGGCTATGATGCCGCTGGATAAACAGTCGTAGGCGAGCAAGCAGTGCAGCGGGAAATTGATCTATCGGAAGGGAAAGGACGGACAGGCTGCTGCGGCAACCCCCGCGCTGTATGACAATTAACGATCCGCAGCTCAATTGCCATAACTGCACCTAAACAGTACACCAGGACGTCAGGAGAAACAAGTAGCAGGGACAACGACCTCCGTCACCAGCAATGCCGACCTGTTCCCCGCATCCGCGGGGATGAACCCGGCACGGGGAAAGTGGTGCTGCGGCAGAGAATTATTAAGATGGTCGGTCTGGGAAAAGAAAAAACCGTGCTAGTGGTGGCTGAGGCAAAGGCTGAAGGCCTGGACGATGCTGCCTACTGCACAAGGGGCGTATCTGAACAATCAGCGGGAGGGGTTTTTGGTGTACAGCGACGGCAAATAGCATGCAGACAGGCCGCTGCGGCAACCCCCGCGCTGTATGGACGATTATCGATCCGCAGCTCAATCGCCATAACTGTAGATAAATAATACCTCAGATCGTCAGGAGAAACAAGTGACACAGGAACAGCGATCACCATCGCAGCAATGCTGAGCAGGTTGCAGCCGAACTGCGGACCATCGCTCAGCGTTGCCGTTCTCCGCGACCGCGAGGATAGACCCCCAAGGATCAAGGTTTCGTTGTTGACATTGTTGACACCAGGACCGCAGTGATCAAGCATTTGAGTGGCGGCTGGAAAAGCTGAAGGAACTTATGGGTAATCTACGAAATTACAGGGATATTGTCTGAAGCAGTTAGCGGGATCAACAGCGTCCATTCTCTCCAGAAAAGGCCTTCAGGGTTGCCATTCACCAGATAACCTCCACCCCGTACTCCGTCATGATCCTGTCCTTGCTGAGGAGGGGGACCTTTTCCAGCATGGCTGTAGCAGCCAGCAGCCGGTCGAAGGGGTCGCGGTGGATAAGGGGCAGGGTGGTGGCGGCAATGGCTGTTGCAAAGCCGATGGCCAGGGGTGTGAGAGAAAGTGCCTGGATGACCCGGGGAATGAAGAACACCGGATTTTCCGGCAGTTCTATCCGCTTGAGCTTCCACAGGAGAGCGGTTTCCCAGCCGCTGGCGGCGCTGAGTAACAGTTCGTTCTCAGGTTGAACAATAATGGTTCTGACCACATCGGATAGTTTGTCCGGATCGGCGGCCAGCCACAGGAAGGTATGGGTGTCGAGCAGATATTTCACGGCTTTTCCGGCCGGAAAGCGTCAAGAACATCCTGCGGCAGGGGTTCTGACAGGTCGCCAAGGATTTTCATTTTATTTTTGAACAGGCCAAGTGGTCGCCGCTTGCGTTCCTGATGGATGGGCACCAGTTTGACGAGTGGCCGCCCCGACTTGGTGATGATGACCTCTTCACCGGCAAGGGCCGCGGGGATCAGCTTGGAAAGATTGGTCTTGGCTTCATGGATTCCAACACGCATGTCACACCTCCCGCCATTGTTAGTTCAATAACAGGCTAAGTCCTTTTGCAGATGCTGTCAATATCGTAGACGATTTCCGGGATCAAGGGGATCAGGGGATCAAGACGTTGTTAACATTGTTGACACCTCAATCTCACAAGATCAGGGATCTGCGTGGCGACTGGAAAAGCTGATGTAACGTATTGGTAATCTCCGAAGTTACACGATAGTGCTTGGAGCAGTTAGCACAATCAACAACGTTTCACTTTCACTTCCGAACCAGCAGATACTTCGTGCTGCGGCCACCGGCAGAATCCTTTGCAAGAATGCCGCGATTGAGGAGATCCTGAATATCGCGCAAGGCGGTATCCTGCGAACATTTAGTGATCTTGGCCCATTTAGATGAGTTCAGCTTCCCGTCGAATCCATCCAGCAGTTTGTTGATGATCAAGCGTTGGCGCTCGTTAAGAAAAGCGCCGGCAGGCTTTTCCCAGAACCGGGCTTTTGTAAAGACGGTCTCCAATACAACATCTGTTCCAGCCAACGCACGACCGAGGCAATCCAAAAACCAGGCAAGCCAGGCGGTGATATCCAGATCGCCTTTCTGCGTTTGTTCGAGAATGTCGTAATATGCCTTGCGCTCCTGTTGGATTTGCGCCGACATGCTGTAGAAACGCTGTTGTGACCTATCTGATCGTGCAAGCATCATATCCGCAAGGGCACGGGCAATGCGCCCGTTGCCGTCATCGAAAGGATGAAGGGTGACAAACCAAAGATGGGCCAGGGCCGCACGCTCTACAAGGTCCGTGGCCTCATCGTTGTTGAACCAAGCCAGAAACGTACGCATTTCCGCTTCAAGCAGCACGGCGGCAGGGGCTTCATAATGCACACGCTCACGGCCGAGAGGGCCGGAGATCACTTGCATCGGCCCCTTGGCATCATCACGCCAGGAGCCAACGCTGATCTTGCTCATGCCGCTGTAGCCCGTGGGAAAGAGGGCGGCATGCCAGGCAAATAATTTCTCTTTGGTAAGCGGCTTGTCATAGTTCTGCGTGGCGTCGAGCATCATCTCGACCACGCCTTCAACGTGACGATCTGTGGGAACCAGTGCGCCGATATCCATGCCGAGTCGTCGCGCAATGGATGAACGCACCTGCGCCACGTCCAGAACTTCGCCTTCAATCTCGCTGGATTTGGCGACATCCAGAGTCAATGTCTGCAAAGTCGCTTCGCTGCGAAGAGATAAGCCCAGTCCTTCCATGCGTCCCAAAAGCCGTCCCTGATTATGGCGCACGGCTGCAAGGCGAGGAGACAAGGCTTTGTCATCCCAGCGAAACCGGGGCCAATCCGGCAAATTATGAATATAAATGTTCATTCGACGCACTCCATGCGGAGAATATAACTGCTATTCGCCGCAAAAGGCAAGCATATTATCCGCATGAAGTGCGGTGAAAGGTATCTCTATTCACCGCTTCCAAGGCTGCCGAGGCAAGATCTCGGAAATTGATATTGGGTTACGGTTTCTCTTGGGGTTGTCTCCGCTCCCCTTCGGCTCCGCTCAGGGACCGGCCACCGGCGTTGCTCCCCTTCGACTCCGCTCAGGGACCGGGGACCGGCGTTGCACGCCTTCGACTCTGCTCGGGGAGCGACCGGCAGCGAAATCTCATTGCCGGGAAAAGACGTTGCGCAGGCGGGGGCAATAATCTAGGATACTGGCATGTCGAGGAAAAGAGAGGGAACCGCCTTTTCTTGAAATCTCGCGCCCGATCCCATTGCATTCTCTCAGGGAGGTCCTCTCCGTGCCGACATTGAAAGGTCAAAAAAATACCGCACCGCTTCGGGAACAGTCCGTTCCATCCGCCTTGCCCTGCCTCGTGGTCTTTCTACTGCTGGCCTTGCTGATTTCTCCGGCCGTCAGGGCCCAGGATGCGGCAGGCCCTTCGGGGAAAGATCTGCAGGTTCTGCGGATTACCCCGGCCGGTGAGGAGGTGCCGCCGGGGCGGCAGATCGTCATCCAGTTCAATCGGCCCGTGGTGCCTCTTGGCCGTATGGAACGGAAGGCGGCGGAGATCCCGGTGACGATCAAACCCCAGCTGAACTGCCAGTGGCGCTGGCTGGAGCCCGCAACCCTGGCCTGTAATCTCAATGAACAGGATGCCCTGCAGCCGGCCACTGATTACCGGCTGGTCGTCTCGCCGGGCATCATGACGGAGGACAAGGCCACGCTCGCAAAAGCGGCGCGCCATAGTTTTTTCACGGAACGGCCGAGGGTCACTGACGCCTGGTTCAGGGCCTGGCTCTCTCCGCAGATACCTCAGACCTCGGTGCGCTGCAACCTGCCCATGGCTCAGGCCTCACTTTCGGCCCATCTCTTTTATCGTGTCGCAGGTGGCCGGCGCATTGCGGCCACGGTGCAGGAAGATCCGGATTATAAGCGTTCGCCCGAGCAGAAGGACAACCGGATGTGGCTTGTCAGTCCGCAGACCGAGCTGCCTGTCGAGGAGCCGGCCGAGCTGATGGTGGAACCGGGAATCGTCTCGTCAAAAGGGCTTGCGCCGGGTGTCGAAAACCGGGTTCTTGACACCTTGTACGCCATCCCTGCCTTCCGCTTTCTCGGGTTGGGCTGTACGAACACCGAGAATCAGGCCTTCGAGATTTCCCCAGAACTTCCGCCCGCCTCGCAGCAGCGCTGCCTGCCTTCGGGCGGCATCAACCTGCTCTTTTCCGCGCCGATCCTGGCCGAGGACATCCAGACAGGCCTGCAACTCACGCCGCCCCTCATCCGCAATACCCCGGAGGCCGATCCCTGGGAGCAGGTCTACTCCTCTTCCCAGCTCTCCGAGCCGTACAGCAAGGGCAAGCGCTATGCCATCTATCTGCCGGAATCGCTCATCAGGGCCTACAGCAACTATCGCCTGCAGTTTGCTGCCTCTGCCGTTAAAGATCAGTTCGGCCGACCTCTCACGGCAGCGGTCGATATGCGCTTTACCACCGACCATCGGGCGCCTGATTTCGCCCTTCTCAAAAACATGCCGGTGCTGGAGAAGGATCTCGATACCGAGGCCCATGTCTGGTCGGTGAATCTCGATGAACTCCAGCTCAATTACGAGACGATGACGGCGGATGGCCCAAAGACCCCCGGCACGGGCGTCGTAAAGCCCTCCGGCCCGAGGGATGCCTCTATCCCCGTGCCGCTCGGGATACGGGGCTTGATCGGCAAGCCATCGGGGGTCGTGCAGGGACAGTTTGCGACTCAGCCGGTCGTGCCCGACAAAGCGCCCGAGGATTCCTGGTTCTTCGCTCAGGTCACCCCTTTTCAGGTGCATCTGAAACTCGGGCATCACAACAGTATGGTCTGGATAACCGATCTGCAGACCGGTAGCCCGGTGGCCGGGGTGACGGTGCAGGTTTTCAAAAGTACCTTCAAGGATTTCGGCAATCCGGTGGGCGCCCTTGCCACCGCCATCACCGATGCGGACGGTGTCGCTGAACTGGCCGGCACCGCCGCCCTGGATCCGGAGCTGAAGTATGTCTGGGCGGACGGCAAGGAAGAACCCGGTCTTTTTCTGCGCTGCCAAAAGGCTGGCGACATGGCCGTGCTGCCGGTGCGCTATGAGTACCAGGTCGCCTCGGAAGGGGCAAATCGTGAGTTTATCCCCGACTGGCTGCGCCTGCTGTACGGCCACATTCATGTCTGGGGGGCCACCGCCCAAGGCATTTATAAGGCCGGAGATACGGTGCAGTACAAGATCTATGTGCGCGATCAGAACAACCTGCGCTTTACTCGGCCGCCGGGCGTTGAGGTGAGTGATACGTCCGGGGCGGTTGTGGCAAAGGTGATGGCTGGGCCTGTTGCCGCCGCCTCCCCGGACAAGAAAGAGGAGGCGGGGACCGCCGCTCCGCCGAGATATCGTCTCAAGGTCGAGGACCCGATGGGCAAGGTGATTCATGAACAGGGCGATATCGTGCTCTCCGCCTTCGGGGCCTTTCATGGCGAGGTAGTTCTGCCCAAGAACGGCGCCGTTGGCTGGTACCGTTTTGTGTTGACCGGCAATTTCAGTAAGGATGAATGGGAACCCGTGCGGGTCCTGGTCAGCGACTTCACCCCCTCGCCCTTCAAGGTCACAACCGATTTGAACGGTAAGACCTTTGCCGCAGGCGATGCGGTTGAGATCGCAAGCGAGGCCAAACTCCATGCCGGCGGACCCTATACCGGGGCTGCGACCAGGGTGACGGCCACCCTCGAACCCCGAGCCTTTAGCCCGGATAATCCCAAGACCCGCGGTTTCGTGTTTGCGATCTCCGAGAGCACGGATGGCGGAACCGCGGAAATCCAGACCCTGTACGAGACGCAAGGAAACCTCGACGATAAGGGCTTGTTGGCCAGCGCCTTTAATATTGTCGAGACACCGGTGTGGTTCGGCCAGTTGACCGTGGAGAGCTCGGTGCAGGACGATCGGGGCAAATCCATCGCCAGCCGGACATCGGTCCCCTGTTTTGGCCGGGATCGCTATGTCGGCGTTCTGCAGGAAGACTGGACCCTGCAGGAAAACAACAAGGCAAAGGTCCGGCTGGTGGTGGTCGATAAAGAAGGCCGGCTGGTCGCCGGTGTGCCGATCACCCTCAAGACCGAGTATGAAAAGACCATGGGGGCGCGGGTCAAAGGGGCGGGCGATGCCTACCTTACGGAATATGAACATAGCTGGGAGGCAGAGCAGCAGTTGACCGGAGTTTCCGCGAGCGAGCCCCTGGAACTGGAGTTTACCCCCAAACACGCGGGCAGCCTCAGGCTGACAGCCTCGATAGAGGATAGCGAGGGGCGCAGCCACACCACGGTGATTGACCGCTGGGTGACGGGCAGGGGCGTGGTCCTCTGGGAATCCACCCCCGGCAATCTCCTGAACGTCTATCCGGAGAAGTCCGGTTACAACGTCGGCGAGACGGCACGGTTTCTTGTGCAGAATCCCTTTCCCGGCGCCCGGGCCCTGGTCACTGTCGAACGTTTCGGGGTTCTCCGGCACTGGTCCAGGATTTTTACGAGCAGCTCCGAAATTGTCGAGATTCCGGTGCTGCCCGACTATCTGCCCGGCTTCTATGTCTCGGTGATGGTCACGGCGCCGAGGGTGGAAAAACCCATGGGGCCGCAGGGCGAAGATCTCGGCAAACCGACCTATCGCATGGGCTATGTCAAGGTGCCGGTGAAGGATCCGTATAAGGAACTGATTGTCGATATCAAGCCGGAAAAAAAGGTCTACAAGCCAGGTGATACGGTGCGGGTCGATCTGCAGGTTCACCCGAGGCATCTTGCGGCCGGGCAGACGGCGCCGCCCGTTGAACTGGCCGTGGCGGTACTCGATGAGGCGGTGTTCGATCTCCTCCTCAAGGGCCGGAAGGCCTACGATCCCTACGAGGGTTTTTACTCTCTCGATGAGCTTGATTTGAGCAACTACAACCTGTTGATGCAGCTGGTGGGCCGAGAGAAGCTGGCCCTTAAGGGTGCGAGTGCCGGTGGTGGTGGCGGGCCCGATCTCAGCATGCGCTCGCTCTTCAAGTTCGTTGCCTCTTGGCATCCGGCACTGCGCCCGGATGCGGGGGGCAAGGCCGGCATTGAGTTTCAGGTACCCGATAACCTGACCGGCTGGCGGGTTCTGGCCATGGCCGTCACCCCTGAGGATCGGATGGGGCTGGGCGAAGCGGTCTTCAAGGTCAACCAGTCGACGGAGATCCGGCCGGTGCTGCCCAATCAGGTGCTGGAGGGCGACCGTTTTGCTGCCGGATTCACCCTGATGAACCGCACGGACAAGACCCGTACTCTCGATGTCAGCCTCAAGGCCGATGGCCCGGTCAAAGAGTCCGGTTCAGGATCGGCAGAGGCAACGACCGTCAGCATGGCCAAACAGGTGACCATCGGCCCCTTCAAGCGTGCGACCCTGCGTTTTCCTCTGCAGGCGACCGGCCCCGGAGATATTGCCTTGGCGGTGACGGCCGGTGATGGGACTGATCGGGATGGCCTCAGGCAGAAACTCCCGGTCCTCAAGCGCCGGGCCCGGGAGGTGGCGGCCAGCTACGGTATGACCTCCGAGAATACGGCCTCGGAGAATGTCCTCTTCCCCGAGAATATGCGGGAGGACACGGGTGCGATCAGTCTTGAGCTGTCTCCGAGCGTCATCGGCGGCGTGGACGGGGCCTTTGCCTTCCTGCGGGATTATCAGTACAGTTGCTGGGAGCAGAAGCTGACACGGGGCGTGATGGCGGCCATGTACAGCCCGCTGAAAGCCTATCTGCCATCGGCTTTCAGCTGGCCTGACAATGCCAAGGCGGTGCAGGAGACCCTGGCCATGGCTGTTGAACACCAGGCCCCGGGTGGCGGCATGACCTATTATATCCCCAAAGACGAGTATGTCTCGCCCTACCTCAGCGCCTTCACCGCCCTGGGCTTCAACTGGATGCGGCAGCAGGGCTACCGGCCGCCGGAGCAGGTTGAAAAACAGCTGCAGGACTATCTGCTCAATCTGCTGCGCCATGACTCTGTGCCGGAAGGATTCAGCAAAGGCATGACGGCCACGGTACGGGCGGTGGCCCTGGCGGCCCTGGCCGAAAGGGGCAAGGCAAAGCTGGCCGATGTCCAGCGCTTTCGCGGGCATCTGCCGGCCATGAATCTCTTTGGCAAGGCATTCTATCTCAGGGCCTTGCTGGTCACAGGCGGGTCCCTCAAAGAGCAGAAAGAGGTCCTGGACGGCATCATGGCTCATGCCGATCAGGGTTCGGGCTCGATGGTCTTTGGCGAGTCGCTTGATGCCGGTTATCAGGCCCTGCTCTCCTCGCCGGTACGGGACAATGCCGCCATTCTCAGTGCCCTTGTGGCCTGGCTGCAGGCCAATCCGGCCGATGCGGCTATCCGGGAGATGCCCGTGCGCCTTGTGCGGGCACTCACCCTCAGTCGCAAGGGCCGGGAGCATTGGTCGAGCACCCAGGAAAATCTCTTTGTGGTCAAGGCCCTGGTCGATTATGCCGGGCTTTATGAAGAGAAGAATCCGGCTATGACGGTGGAAGGTCGGCTTGATCAGGAGTCCCTTGGCAAGGGACAATTTAAGGCCTTCACCGACCCGCCGCTTCTCCTTGAGCGGCCGATGAAGGTTGGTGATGCCGGGCGCAAGGCGAAGATCAGTCTGCAGAAAAATGGTGATGGCCGGCTGTATTACGCCACCCGTCTGGCCTATAGCCCGGCGCGCTTGAACAACGAGGCCGTCAATGCCGGCATCGAAGTGCAGCGGCAATACAGCGTCAAGCGTGACGGCAAATGGCTTCTGCTGCCAGGGTCCATGGCCCTGAAAACAGGCGAGGTGGTGCGGGTTGATCTCTACGTCTCCCTGCCGGCGGAACGATATTTCGTGGTCCTGGAAGATCCGGTGCCCGGAGGTCTGGAGCCGGTGAACAAGGATCTGGCGACGGCCTCCCGGCAGGACGCTGATGCCGGTGCAGAGGTGTATCCGGCCGGATCGTACCGGAGCAGTTTTGCCGACTGGCAGGAGGATACCCTCAGCCGTTGGAGTTTCTATCACCGGGAACTGCGCCACAATGCGGTGCGTTTCTATTCCGAGCGCCTGGCGGCGGGCCGCTATCACTTGAGTTATACGGCCCAGGCCATTTCTCCGGGTGATTTCCAGGTCCTGCCCGTCCATGCCGAGGAGATGTACTCCCCGGATATCTATGGTAATGGGGTTCCGGCGCAGCTGAAGATCGAGGCGGCGCAATAGGTGTTGGTAAATGGTCTGCCGGCAACGGAATCCCGGCGGGCCGGGTGAGAAAGCGAAGGCCGGAGTGCGTGAATGAATGAGGGGTGGGGCAGGGTATGAAGGGATTGGATCAATTGCGCCGCCACATGGGGGCGAGTCGCTGGCTCTACCTCGTGCTCCTGGCGATGTCCGTGTTGTCTGCCGAATGGCTTCTCAGAGGGACATTGGCGGATCTCCGGCCATTTCAGACGAGCCTGCGGCCCCAATCCCTGGAGTTTCGCAAACAGCAGTTCCTTGACCGAAACGGTGTTGCCCTCTCGGTCACCTATGACAATCCCTGGAATGTCCACGACTGGCTGGCCCTGCATGAAATCCCGACACTCCTGCAGGAGGCCTTTATAGTCTCGGAGGACCGGCGCTTCTACCGGCATGACGGCGTCGATTGGCTGGCCAGGGCCCATGCCATGCTGCAGAATGTCAGGGCCATGAGGGCTGTGCGCGGGGCGAGCACGATCACCGAGCAGGTGGTGCGCATCCTCCATCCCCGGCCGCGGACCCTGTGGTCCCGCTGGTTGGAGGGCATCGAGGCGGTTCGGCTTGAGAAGCGCTTCGCCAAGACCGAGATATTCGAATTCTATCTCAATCAGGTTCCCTATGCCCGGCAGAGGCGAGGTGTCCTGCAGGCGGCCCGGCTGTATTTCGACCGCGATCTCGATACGCTGAGCCCGAGGGAAATGTTGACCCTGGCTGTGCTGGTTCGTGCCCCCGGGCGTCTCGATTCGCAGCAGGGCGGTCGGGATCTGGCAAAGCCCCTGCAGCGGCTCGCCGAGTCTCTGGTCCGCACAAAGAAGATGTCCCCGGCATCTTCGCAGGAGCTTTTTCGCGCCGGTCTGCCCCTTGCCGGTTTTCGCCTGCCTGTCGATGCCGGTCATTTTATCCGGCAGTTCTCCCGGCATGAAACTCCCGGAGGTAATGTATCTTCGGGAGATGCGGCCGGACAGGCCGATGAGGCAAAGGATAAAGGGGGAAAAGCCGGCCCTGCACGAGTCCTTACCAGCCTCGACAGTGTTCTGCAGGGCTCTATCCAGGAAATCCTCGATGAGCATCTGCGGGACCTGCAGGATCTTGATGTGACCGATGGCGCGGTGCTCGTGGTCAATCATCAGACTGCTGAAATCCTGGCCTGGGTCAATGGCCGGGGACCCTCGGGGAAGACCTCCGGCAGTTGGATTGATGCGGTAACTACCCCGAGGCAGCCGGGCTCAGCCCTCAAACCCTTTCTCTATGCCCTGGCCCTGGAGAGGGGCTGGACCCCTTCCACCATTATCGATGATTCGCCTCTGTCCCGGCCCGTCGGCAGCGGCATGCACCCCTTTCGCAATTACAGCCGCAAATATTATGGGCCGCTGCGCCTGCGGGAGACCCTCGGCAATTCGCTTAACATACCGGCCATCCGGACCATCCAGTTCACCGGCATGGCCGACTTCCTTGATCGCCTGCACAGTCTGGGGTTCTCCAGTCTCGACCGGTCCGCCGGCCATTACGGCGAAGGCCTGGCCCTGGGCAATGGCGAGGTGACCCTTATGGAACTCGTGCAGGCCTACACCGTTCTGGCCCGGGGCGGCATCTTTCGGCCCTTACGTTTCAGTCTCGACGGCAGCAGCCACGGATCGCCGCTCAGACGGATCTACAGCAGCGAGGCCGCCTCTCTGGTGGCCGATATCCTCTCCGATCCCCAGGCCCGCCGCCTGGAATTCGGCAGCGGCAATATCCTCAGATTCCCCGTGCAGACGGCGGTGAAGACCGGCACCTCCAATGATCATCGTGATGCCTGGGCCGTCGGCTTTAATCATCGCTATACCGTGGGCATCTGGATGGGTAATCTCGATCGTCATGCCACCGATGGCCTGACCGGCACGACCGGTCCCGGCCTGATTCTCCGGGCGGTTTTTGCGGAACTGAATCGTTTTGAAGAGGCCCGGTCGCTGCCTCTGAGTCCGCGTCTGGCGGTGGTGAAGATCTGTCGGCAGACGGGGCAACGCGCCAGCCCTTTCTGTCCAGCTGTTCTGGAGAAATACATGCCGGGGACCCTGCCCCGCGCCTTTTGCAGCCATCATGCCGGTGCCGGGATTGAAGTTGCAGGGTCAGCAAAAGAAGAAAGCGGTATGGCCGTGCATCTGTTGCAGCCGACCGCCAATCTGCAGATGGCCATGGACCCCCATATCCCCGACAACGTTGAGGCCTATCCGTTGAAGATCTCCGGCCACGATTTTGCAAAGAGGATAGAATGGCTTGTTGATGGTAAGGTGTATGGTATTACCCGAGAGAATGAGCGCCACTGCATGTGGTCTCTGTCGCGGGGGACGCACCAGGTCCGGGCCCGTGTCTGGCAAGGGGAGGGAGAGAGTCCTCTCGAGACCCCGGTGGTGCAGTTTGTGGTGAAATAAATAAGGATCCGGAATCATGAAAAAAGCGATCAGTCATATTGTGGTAGAGGAGACCTTGAGGATCAGGAAAGAGACGGGCGATATCGCGGCGTTGGAAAACTCGATCCGCAAGGTGGGACTGCTTAATCCGATAGTCATTGATGAGAAAAACAGGCTGGTGGCGGGCTACAGGCGTCTGATGGCCTGCCGTAACCTCGGTTGGCAGGAGATAGAGACCACTGTCGTGAACTTTGACGGTGATGTTTTGAAGATGCTGGATATCGAGGTCGACGAGAATCTCTTTCGCAAGGATTTTACGTCGGCCGAAATCATGTCCATTGAGAAACGTCGGGAGGAGATACACCGCCGGCTCCGGGGAACGCCCCTGCAGCAGTTCTGGCGATGGCTGAAGGGCTTGTTTGCCGGTTCTTCCAAGACAGACAGCTCGAAGATTTCAGGAAAATAAAGCCGGCCGGGCAGTGCATGATGACCGGGGCGGCCGGTTTATCTGGTGATCCTGAGTCGCGTGCCGTATTGCACGGACATCATGATCTCCTCCGGGGCCAAGTTTTGGGGGAACAAAACACCTGATATCTTAGCGGCTCTCATGCTTGCCCCTTCCATGTCACAGTTGTACATGTCGATCCCGCGGATGTCGGTGTTGCTGAGGATGGCGCCATGCAGATTGACACCATTCAAATCGGCACGCCTCAGATCGATTCCGCGCAGATTCTTATTGGCAAAATCGGGCAGGACGCCTTTGCCCCGCTCTTCGTTGAATCTGCCGATATTCCCGTCAATGAGCATATTGAACATCTGGAGGTTCTTTTCCGCTGAGATGGACATGTTGACTCCTTAAATTTCCGTTCTTGGAAGGGTCTCAACCCCATGCCTTGGCACTGCAAGACCGAACTTTACGGCAAGGCAATGATCATTGCTGCTGGCCTTTACTGCTGTCTTGTCATCGTATCCTATTGATATAACCTTGGCAAACAGTTTTCAGGGCTTGACGGTACAGGATACAGTGACAACAGTTCATCTTAGCCCCTGTCGGATGAGCAAGGATTCTTCGTGCGGCGGGCGGCAAATCCGTTTGCTGTTGCAGAGAGAAAAGGTAGAGGGACTGATGGCGTGGGTCGATCAAGACTGTCTGAACAAGAAAACAACGATGAGGTATATCATGGGGATGAGGGAAGAATTTGACAAGCTGGTCGAAAAACTGAAGATGGAACGGGATGAGATAAACCTGAAGATGCATCTTGCCTCAATGGACGCCAAGGAAGAGCTTAAAGAGGCGGATAAAAAATGGGACCAGGTAAAGGTTAAGGCCTCTGAAATAGCCGATGATGCCGTGGAAACTTCGGAGGAATACATCGCCAAGGCCAAGATCGTCGGCGATGAGCTGAAAGAGACCTATCGCCGTATCTCCAAACGCCTGTCGGAATAATTTACGAGGGTGATTAATGAGGGACACTCCCCATATTTCAAGAAATATGGGGAGTGTCCCTCATTAATCCAGTAAAACTCACCTTGAACATCGGGATGTCCGAGATTATAGTGTTGGCTGAATTGAGACGGTTTGCAGCACCATCATCCTTATTTGCAATGCAGGGCAAGTCTTCTGCAGCAAAAATACGTAAAGATGAAACTTACAGGCCGTAAACCTCTTTGGCGGCGAAAAACCATGACGGTATTTTTTCTTACTACATACGACAGGGCGCGGGTATGATAAACAAACGATCATTTCAGGGAGATCTCAGTCAGCTCTCGGCCGTAAACCTGTTCCAGTTGATTCGACTTACCTCACTTTCGGGGCAGTTGGTGGTCCGCTGTGCCGAAAATACGACACATTTCCTCTTCACCGAGGGAAAGATCAACTATGGTTTTTCCCGGGAGAGTCGCCAGAAAAACGGTCAGGCCCTGCTTGACTCCCAGCTTTTAACGGTCGATCAGTTGAAGGCCTGTCTTCTCAACCAGAAAACATCTGAAAAGAAGAAAAAACTGGGCGCCATTGGTGTGGAAAACGGCTGTCTGCTGCAGACCCAAGTCATTGATATTTTTTATAAGCAGACCAGAGATGTGCTCTTTGAGACACTCACGTGGACGGAAGGGAGCTTCAGCTTTGTCAGTAATTCCCCCCTGTCAGATGAGGAAATTGTCCTGAAGGAGGATATAGATTCCCTTATCATGAAAGGGCTGATTTTTTTAGATGACAGCAGTGCCGCCTCATCGCGGATGACCCAGTGAGCATGAGCCGGC